>DVJH01000133.1 GCA_018710795.1 Candidatus Galligastranaerophilus gallistercoris
CTTTGAAACAATCAGAGCAAGAGTTAACAAATTAAGAGAACTTGAAAGCTTTATCGAATCGGGCGCCGCTCAAAAATTGCCGAAAAAAGAAGTTGCACAATTAAATAGACAATTGGCAAAACTTTCAAAAACTTTAGGCGGTATTAAAGAAATGAAAGGTATGCCCGACATTGTTTTTGTTGTTGATCAGGGTAAAGAATTAATTGCAATCAAAGAAGCAAATAAATTAAATATCCCCGTTATCTGCCTTGCGGATACAAACGCAGACCCTGACGGAATCGATTATTTAATCCCCGGAAACGACGATGCCATAAGAAGTATTAAACTCGTTGCTTCAAAAATAGCGGATGCTGTTTTGGAAGGTAAAGAATTAAGACAAAACAAAGCAACCGCAGGCAAAATCGAAAAAATCGAAGCTAAAGACGCAGGCGTTGAAGAAGCAAACGCAGAATCGGAAGCAAAAGAAGAACAAACGGTATAAAAGTTACAAGTTTTGGGGTAAAGTTCAAAACTTTGCCCCTTTAATTTTATAAAAGGAGTAGAACTATGGAAATTAAAGCCTCAATGGTAAAAGAATTAAGAGATAAAACCGGTGCAGGCATGATGGATGCTAAAAAAGCCCTTGTTGAAGCAAACGGCGATATGGAAAAAGCAAGCGAAATCTTAAGACAAAAAGGTATAGCTTCAGCCGATAAAAAAATGGGCAGAATTGCCGCAGAAGGTGTTGTTTCTACATATATTAAAGGCAACACGGGCGCTATGGTTGAAGTAAACTGCGAAACGGATTTTGTTGCCAAAAACGAAGGTTTTAAAGCTCTTGCAAATGAAATTGCAAAAGTAATCGTTGATAAAAACCCCGAAAATCTTGATGCCTTAAATAAAGCCCAAACCTCGGACGGAACCGTTGTTGAAGAATATATTAAAGCTCAAATCGCAAAAATCGGCGAAAAAATTACCATAAGAAGATTTACAAGATATGATGATGATTCAATGGTTTCAACATACGTTCACAATAATAAAATCGGCGTTTTGCTTGAAGTTAAAGCTCAAAACGATAACGATGAAACAAGAACGATTGCAAAAGACATTTGTCTTCATATAGCATCTTCCGCTCCCGAATTTGTTTCAAGAGAACAAATTCCCGCTGAAGTCATTGCCGAAGAAAAAAGAATTGAAATGGGCAAAGAAGACCTGGCCAAAAAACCCGAAAACATCAGAGAAAAAATTGTTGAAGGAAGAATTAATAAATTAATGGCTTCAAGATGTCTTTTGGAACAACCCTTCGTTAAAAACCCCGATGAAACCGTTGAACAGTTAATTCAAGGCAAAATGACGGTTGTTAAATTTGAAAGATACGTTTTAGGCGAGGGTTTAGAAAAAAGACAGGATAACTTTGCCGAAGAAGTAATGAATCAAATCAAAGGTTAATTTTAAAAAACGATAAAACATTTGTTTTTAAAATTTAATATTTATAAAAAACCGTCTTTATAAAGACGGTTTTTTATTCGGTAAATTTATTTAAATTTTTTTGTAAATCCCCTTTTTTGAGGGATTAAAAATATGTAATAATAAAAAGGTACCTTTTTTATGTAACAGATAAAAATGCGGATGTAATATGATTAAAAAATACGCTTTCACGCTTGCCGAAGTTTTAATAACCCTTGCCGTAATCGGAATTGTTGCGGCATTATCAATTCCTTCCGTTATTTCAAACACCCAGCAGCAGGAATTTAAAACGGGTTTAAGAAAAGCGGTAAGTGTTTTAAACAGTGCAATTGTAATGGGAAAAGCACTGGACAGCGAATCTCCTTATGATAATGCAAATTTGTTCGGTTATATGGCGGCGCATATGTCAATTCTAAGGACAACCACAAGGGCCGAATTTGATTATTACGTCATATACCCCGGCGATTCAAGCCCCTGGAGAAACACCGCTTTTTATACGACGGACGGTATGAAATTTGAATTCAGAAGAGGAAGAACACAGGCAGACTTCCCTTTGTATGAAAACCCTTCAATCAATGTCTGTACTCTTGCAATGAGCGGAGAATACAACCAGTACGGCGGTGAAAGCCCCGGAGGTTCCTGCGGCGGCTGCGGTTCAATGGGGCTTCCGAATAATCCCGATGAAACAACGAAACCGCCCTGCCTTGTAATGGTTGACGTTAACGGCGACAGAGGTCCGAATCCCGCCAATGCAAGGTGTCTTGAAGCGTGGTGCTCGACCCCGTATAAATTTTCAACCCCGGACGGCTCAAGGTTGACCGATATGTTTACCATTATGGTAACCGATAAAGAAGCCATTCCATACGGAACTGCGGCTCAAAAAGCCATGTATAATGCTAAATAATAACCGATTGCATATTAATTTTCTTTATTATAAAATCATTTTGACTCACTTGAAAACCTCTGTGCAGATAAAATTAAATACTGTTCTTGAAGGCTGAAACTTCAGATTTCGGTTTTTAGAGCACAAACAAAGTATTTACGTTTATCAAAACAGAAAGGAAAAACAAAATGGCAAATATTAAATCAGCTAAAAAAAGAGTTCTTGTAGCAAAAAGAAATGAAGAAAGAAACGTTGCTTTCAAATCTTCAATTAAAACCGCCGTTAAAAAAGCTTTGGCTTTGGCAAACGCAGAAGACAAAGAAGCCCTGAATGCCGCATTATCAAAAGTATACCAATTATGCGACAAAGCGGTTTCAAAAGGAATTCTTCACAAAAATACCGCTGCAAGAAAAAAATCCAGATTAACGGTTGCAATTAATAAATTGCAAGCCAAATAGCAAATTTAAACAATGCTGTTTTAAAACCGGACGAGTCATTAACGTCCGGTTTTTAATTTTCCGTGTATTTAACGGGAAGAATAATTCTGAATATTGAACCTTCCCCTTTTTTGGATTCGACTTCAATCGAACCTTTGTGTTTTTTTACTATTTTATTTGAAAGATAAAGCCCGAGGCCCGTTGAAACCCTTGTGGATTTATCGGTAAGAGAATAATATTTGTTAAAGATTTTTTGAATTTCTTCTTCATTAATGCCGTCGCCGAAATCAATAACGTCGATTGAAAAATTATCCGCCGTTTTATTCAGATGGATGTCGATTTTATTTGAATTTTTGCCGTGAACAAGCGCATTAATCACTAAATTATTTAAAACTCTTTTAATTAAAAACTTGTCAAAATCGGCCTTTATATCATTGCATCCGAAATACAAATTTATTTGTTTACCGTTTGAAGATGCAAGAGTTTTTGCGCCTTCAATATAATCTTCTATAAAGCTTACAACGTCGATATCATATTCAACATTAAGCACTATCCCCGTATATTCCATTTTGTATGTTTCAAGCATTGATTCGACCATTTCTTTAAGGTCATTGTTTGATTCTTTTAATTTTAAAATAACTTCTTTTTGAATGTCTTCAAGTTTTCCGAATTTATCGGATAAAAATAAATCATAAGTTTTGTCCTGTGCGATAATGGGAACCTTCAGGTCATGGGTAAGCGCTGCAATAAATTCTTCTTTTAAATTATAATTTTCTTTTTCTTTTTCCCTGTATTCCGTTATGACAAGATCTCTGTCGCAGATACTTTCAAAAAGGCTGTTTAAGCTTTTATACAGCCCTAATTTGTCATTTTTATCGGGGATTTTAATCTGAAAATTTCCGTATCTTGCGGAGTTAATTTTATTTTTTGCAAAATTGATATAATCCCTGAGCGCCGCATTTTCTCTTGTTTTCAGAATAAGACTGATAAGCAGAAAACCGCCCGAAATCGATACTATAAAAACAATGACGCCCGTTAATACAAGTAAAATTTCCATACGCAAAATTGTATCATATAAATCAGCCGCAAAATTTAAAATATTAAAATATTAATTTTTTGTTTATTTTTTAAGCTTCATGAAATAACGGTGTTAAATTTATTATATCTGATGAAGTTAATGAAAATAAACATAAAAGGAGTATTGCATTATGGCTAAAACAATAGGTATAGACCTCGGAACGACAAACTCCGTTGTTGCGGTTATGGAAGGCGGCAAACCGACCGTTATCGCCAATGCGGAAGGTTCAAGAACAACCCCTTCCATTGTAGGTTTTTCAAAATCCGGTGAAAGATTGGTCGGGCAATTGGCTAAACGTCAGGCAATTTTAAACCCCGACAGAACGATTATCTCAATCAAACGCCATATGGGCGAAGATTACAAGAAAAATATTGACGGCAAAGATTATACACCGCAGGAAATTTCTGCAATGATTTTAAGAAAACTTGCAGACGACGCTTCAAATTATTTGGGCGAAAAAGTAACCTCTGCGGTTATTACGGTTCCTGCATATTTTAACGATGCTCAAAGACAGGCAACAAAAGACGCAGGCAAAATTGCAGGTTTGGACGTTCTTCGTATCGTAAACGAACCGACGGCGGCCGCTCTTGCATACGGTCTTGAAAAAGATAAAACCGAAAAAGTTCTGGTATTTGACTTAGGCGGCGGTACGTTCGATGTTTCTATTCTTGAAATCGGCGACGGCGTTCATGAAGTTTTATCTACATCAGGTGATACGCACCTCGGCGGCGATGATTTTGACCAGAAAGTTATGGACTGGCTGTGCGATGAATTTAAAAAACAGGAAGGCATTGACCTCAAAAACGATAAACAGGCAATGCAAAGACTTAAAGAAGCGGCGGAAAAAGCAAAATGCGAATTATCTTCCGTAGTTGAAACAAATATCAACCTTCCGTTTATAACGGCTGACGCTAACGGTCCCAAACACCTTGATATTTCTTTAACAAGAGCTAAATTTGAAGAATTATGCCACGATTTGCTTGAAAGATGCAAAACGCCTGTTGAACGCGCAATTAAAGATGCGGGCATTTCAAAAAGCGATATAAATGAAGTTGTCTTAGTCGGCGGTTCGACAAGAATTCCTGCCGTTCAGGCATTGGTTAAAGAATATACCGGCAAAGAACCCAACCAGTCGGTCAACCCCGATGAAGTCGTTGCGGTCGGTGCCGCAATTCAGGCCGGTGTTCTTGCGGGCGAAGTTAAAGATATAGTCCTTTTGGACGTAACGCCTTTAACACTCGGTATTGAAACCTTGGGCGGAGTTATGACTCCTCTTGTACAAAGAAACACAACAATCCCCGTTTCAAAATCGCAAGTGTTCTCTACCGCGGATGATAACCAAACGGCCGTTGATATTCACGTTTTGCAGGGTGAAAGACCGATGGCAAGGGATAATAAATCTTTAGGTATGTTCAGACTTGACGGTATACCGCCCGCAATGAAAGGTATGCCTCAAATTGAAGTAACATTCGATATTGACGCAAACGGTATCGTAAATGTTACGGCTAAAGATAAAGCAACAAATAAAGAACAAAAAATAACGATTACAAATTCTTCAAACCTTTCAGAAGCCGATATAGATAAAATGGTTAAAGAAGCGGAAGCAAACGCTCAGGAAGATAAGAAGAAAAAAGAAGAAGCAGAAACGAGAAACAATGCTCAAAGCATGATTTCGGCAGCTGACAGAATCGTTAAAGATTTTGAAGGTAAAATCTCGGATTCCGATAAATCAAAACTTGAAGAACAAAAAGAAGCTCTTAAAAAAGCTCTTGATGAAAATAAACCCTTTGAAGAAGTTAAAAAATTATCGGAAGACCTTCAGCAGACAATGTATGCAATAAGTCAGGCGGCTTATGCACAAGTCCAGCAGGAAGGACAATCCGCACAAAACGATAATGCATCATCCGGCAGCGAAAATAATTCGGACTCAAAAGCAAATAATGACGATGTAATAGATGCCGAATTTACCAAAAACTAATCTTTGTCGATTAACCGATAAAATGCCTCTTAAATTGTTTTAAGAGGCATTTTTTGTATATATGTTAAAAAGACGCTAAATTTTTACATAGTGTCTTTTTTTGTGCTAATATAGCAATTAAATAATTGCTAATTTGATAAGGAGTTAAAAAATTGGGTTACAAGATTTTATATAAAAACGAAGTTTGCAAAAACCAGTTTGAAATAAAGGTTAAAGCACCATACATTACCAAAAACGCTAAAGCGGGGCAGTTTATTATTTTAAGAGTCGACAAAAACTCTGAAAGAATCCCCTTAACAATTGCAGACTATGACAGAGAAAACGAAGTCCTGACAATTGTTTATATGGCAGTCGGCTATACAACAAAAAAACTTGCCGCCCTTAATGTCGGCGATGAAATTGAAGATATCGTGGGACCTTTGGGAAAACCCACCCATATTGAAAAATACGGCACGGTTATATGTGTTGCGGGAGGATACGGTGCGGCTCCCTGTTATTTGATTTCAAAAGCATTCAAAGAAGCGGGAAATAAAGTTTATATGATTATGGGTGCAAGAAATAAAGATTTGATTTTCTGGCAGGATAAAATGAAAGACGCCTGCAGCGAGCTCATAATCACAACAGACGACGGATCATTAGGCGTCAAAGGATTTACGACAAGCGTTATGGCAGAAATCATGCAGAAAGAAAAAGTTGATTACGCAATTGCCGTAGGACCTATGCCGATGATGAAAGCGGTTGCCGACCTTACAAGAGGAACGGGCATTAAAACCGAGGCTTCAATGAACCCGATTATGGTGGATGGCACGGGAATGTGCGGGGCATGCAGAATAACGGTGGGCGACAGCGTTAAGTTTGCCTGCGTTGACGGACCCGATTTTGATGCGCATTTGATTGATTTTGACGAAGTTATGAACAGATCCAAAATCTATAAAGATTATGAAAAGAGATGCGACGAAACGAACTGCAATCTTCAAAAACAGGCAAGAGAACTTGAAAGTGCACTTAAAGTATAGAAAAACGAGGTAAACTATGGCAGGAAATCAAATACCGGTATGCCCTTTAATGTCTGCAGGGAATGATATTCCCATAATTTGCGTTCAGGAAAGGTGCGCATGGTATCTTGCAAATTTAAAAAAATGTTCAATG
>DVJH01000014.1 GCA_018710795.1 Candidatus Galligastranaerophilus gallistercoris
GCAAGGTTTTAAAATGTCCTTGTCGATTCCGACCATTTAGAAAAAAAGACCGAATAAAAATTCGGTCTTTTTATTTTACGTATACGAGATTTGAACCTTAATTCATGCAGAGCCCTGCTTTTAAAACGCAAGGTTTTAAAATGTCCTTGTCGATTCCGACCATTTAATAAAGCCGAAAGTTAAATAACTTTCGGCTTTTATATTCCCGTTTACGGGATTTGAACCTTAATTCATGCAAAATGCCATTTTTGTGACAAATATAAAAAGCTCAAAGCCAATCAGGCAAGCTTGATTATGTATTGACATTTTCAAGATAAGATTTATAATAAATACAAATGAAAAAATGTTTTAAAAAAAGCGATTTTGATTGCCCGAAAAAATGGGGCGGCAAAAGGGATAATGCGGGAAGAAAGAAAACCTGCCTTAAAAAAATTCCCTTTAACAGAAGAATAAGTGAAAACGTTCTTTTTATTTTAAAAAATTATGCCAAAAACCATAATATAACCGAAACCGAAGCGCTTGAGAGCGCTATTATGCTTCAAAACAATATTGATAAATTGAAAGGAAATAAAATGATAAAAATTGTAATACCGACGGAAAACAAAAAATTATGCCCTCATTTCGGACATTGTGAATCGTTTACTTTTGCTGAAGTTAACCCCGAAACAAAAGAAATTTTAAACATTGAAACAAAAATCCCCGATGACGGGATAAGCTGCGGCAGCGCAAACTGGATTTCAGAGCAGGGCGCAAACGTAATTTTAGCGGGCGGAATGGGCGCAAGACCACTTGAGATATTTAAAAGAAACGGCGTAAACGTTATATCGGGGTGCCCCGAGCTTGAAATTGAAGAAATTATAAGAGAATATCTGAATTCAACACTTATTGCGGGAGAAAATTCCTGCGGCGGCGAACACAGCCATTGCGGCGGGCATGGCGAACATCATCACTGTCATCATCACGGAGGATAAAAAACGCTGATTGATGTAAGCAGGGTTGATTTATAAAATCCGGCATAAAATGTCAATCGTCTCCTGCCTGTCCGCTAAATCAACAGGCAGTTTTGAATTGCAGTCTTTAATTTTTGCCGCCATAAAAAATTCATCGGGCGCAAGTTCTTTTATTGTTTTAAGAGAATTAATGCGGGCATATCGGGCGCATATATGAAGCGGAGTTTTTTTAAATTCATCCTGCACTATAATACACTGTTTAAATTTATCGGGCGACAGGCAATAAAGCATTTTTAAATTATCGGGGTTATTGCTCTTTGAGGCGCTATGGACAAGGGTGCCCATACGCGGGCTTGAGTTTGTCATCTGCGATTCAACCGAAACCGCATTATCTGCAATCATTGTTTTTAAAACGGAAGAATCAGGGTTTGCCGCCGCAATATTTACGGGCGTTGAACCGTAATTATCGGGTTCATTTAATTGTTTAATATATTCATCATTATCAAGTTCATTTTTTATTAAATCAAAAGCTTCTTTTGAACCTTGCTTTGATACAAGATATAAAAGAGTTCTGTTTTCATAAAATCTGTCATAAGCCGATAAATTAAATTCTTCGGGTGCAAACTCTTTAATAACGGAGAGCGCCTCTTTTTTGCCCGTTGAAGCTATAGTTGAAACAAGATTATTGCCGTATTCGTTTTTTACCATAAGCGCTTCTTTAAAATCGTCGGGATAGCTTTGTGCAATTTTTCTCAAAGTGTTTTTACTTGCATAAGATGAAGCCAGCCTGACAGAAAGCGTTGTTTTTCCGTTTTCATCAAGGGGTTTAAAACTTTCAGGCGCAAGAGAATAAATCGTATCTATAATATCGGGGTTATCAATTATAATTGCATCCTGATACGGCGAAGAAAATCTTTCATCATATTCAAACAAAGTTTCTCTTGTTTCATCGGGCGCATATTTTGAGCAAACTTTAAGAGAATTTGAAGCGCTCTTTGAAACAATATAATAAACGGGGGTATTATCTGACCGGTCTTTTAATTTAAGTGCTTTTTTAAATTCATCGCCTGCAAAATCAGCCATAAGAAGAAGTATGTTATCATAACCATTTTCAGCGGCAAGCATAACGGGTGTATTATTCCAGGATTTGTCTTTTTGAGTTAAGTTTTTTTTAAATTCGTCTTTTGCATAATCTTTAATCAGTTTAATTGAATTAAAATTACCGTTTTTTGCGGCAATGTGAACGGGGGTCTGTTTTGATCCGAATCTTGGAATTAAAACGGCTTTTTTGAATTGTTCGGGTGCATTTTTTGCCATATATTGAATTGCTTCCGTATTATCGGATTCTGCCGCAATATAAACGGGAGTGGTACCGTATTTATGGTTTGAAACGGATGTTATAAATTCATCCGGGCACAATTCAAACAAAGTTTTCATTGAATCCATGGAATTAAACTCTACCGCAACCGCAAGCGGCGAATTATCACCCCAGGAATCATCGGAGAGCATATCTTTTTTAAATTCATCCGGTGCATATTTATAAAAAATTTTTAGCGCATCTTTATTATTTTTTTGAACGGCGATTTTAAGGGCGGAATATCTTTCATATCCCGTATCAAATGCCGCTTTTTTAAAAATTTCGGGGGCGGATTGCGCCATAAATTCAAGCGCCTCATTGTTGCCTGTTTTGGCCGCAAGATAAACAGGGTTTGATTTATCTTGATTTTTCAGGCACATTTCACGTTTGAATTCAAATTTGTCTTCATTAAAAAGCGCTTTTATTTTTTCGTTATCGTTTTGTACAATTGCATTATGCAAAATTTCTTCAGGCAGGCTGTCTTTTGCATAATATCCCGATGTGAAACTTAAAGCGTTCAAATTAGGAGATATTTTGCTTTGATTTTTATTTATTTTTTTATAGTTAAAATTAACCGAATATACGGGGGCAATACGCATGAAAAAAATCCTTAAAAAAAA
>DVJH01000134.1 GCA_018710795.1 Candidatus Galligastranaerophilus gallistercoris
GCCGAAGTCATAATCGTTAACTATGACTTATTGGCAATTCCTACGATTAATATACAAATAAAAAAGATGACTTTTGATGTAGGCATTATGGATGAATGCCATTATTTAATGTCCGCTAATTCAAAAAGAACAAAAGCATTAATCGCTGCAAACGGTCTTATATGGCGGTGTAAATATAAGTGGTGTTTATCGGGAACTTTTTTAAGGAATAGAAACAGAGATGCTTACGCCATTTTGCGCTCATTGTTTCCGCACAGGCTCGGGATATATAAAGACTATGAAATGTACGCTGCTTATTTTTGCGGCGGGCACATGGGGGCATTTGGGTATAATGACAGCGCGTCTACACATACCGAAGAACTCGGAAAAATGATTGCTCCCATAATGTTACGCCGAACAAGAACGGACGTTTTAAAAGAGCTGCCTGATTTAGAGGAAGTGAATATTTATTTAAACCATGATTCAAATATCGCCGAGGTTGTAGAGTCCGAGAATGATTTTTCACAAGAAGAAATTAATTTTTTTCTTCAATTCCAACAATTGGGAAAAGCTGCAAGATATAGAAAAAAACTTGCAATGGCAAAGAAAGCGCAAATTATTGAATATATCCTTAATTCTTTGAATAATAATTCAAAAATTGTTGTTTTTGCATATCATAGAGATTTAATTCAGAAAATATCGGAAGAACTTGAAACCAGATATAATATTCAAAATGTTATATTTTGGGGCAGTATGAGTATTGAAGAAAAACAAACAAATGTTGACGATTTTATTAACAATCAGAATACAAAAGTCTTTATAGGACAGATACAAGCCGCAGGAACAGGCGTTGACGGATTACAAAGAGTTTGTTCAAGCGTAATTTTTGCCGAGCTTGACTGGACCCCTGCTAATATGGACCAAGCAACGGGCAGGTGCTATCGCATGGGACAAGTTAATAAAGTCTATGTGCAAAACCTGATTGTCCCCGATAGCCTTGAAGAAAAAATATATAATGCCTTAATTAATAAAAGAAAAAACATTAACGATGTTATGAAACAGATAGAAACAACGGTACAAGAAGAAGAAACGGAAGGGAGCCAAAGTGCGCCATTAGAAAAAAACATTAAATGTATTGCAGATACGCTTGATAAAAAGACAGAACCAAAAACTATAAAAAAGATTAATGAAGCAACCATTAAAGAATCTGAACCGATTAAGGAAGATATATCTGCAACGGTTAGAGAAAAAGTAAAAAAGATTAAGATTAAATCTCACGATAAAGAGCTTATGGAACAGGTAGCGGAGCGTATTATTTCTCGTGCCGAGCAGACAATGGCTAAATTGAAATATTCAAAAAATATGATAAAGTAACAGGTATTGATTATGCTGAGTAACGGAAAAATTAAAAAACTTGCCGACAGAGGCGTCCGCATTGCAAGAAAGGAAAATTTTGTCTACGGACTTCCCAATGTTATGTCAAAAGACGGCAAAATTTATTATGAGCTTCCCTCCGGTGAAATTAAGGAAGAATTTAACTGGGATATATATAATAAAAAGCCTACTTGTTTATAATTTTTTATTCCCTGATTTTGCAAATATCCACCCATTCTTTTGAATTTGAATATTTTTCAAGTTCATTGATGTTTAATTCAATTGCGCTGTTTGAGCTTCCCGCTGCGGGAAATACGGTTTGAAACCTTTTTAGGGAATTATCGAGATAAACATTGATATTATCGTTAATTCCGAACGGGCAGACGCCGCCCGGGGTATGACCTATATATTTTTCAACAAAATCAAAAGGAATCATTTTTGCTTTTGTATGGAATTTTTCTTTATATTTTTTATTGTCGATTTTTGTATCGCCTGCGGCAACAACCAAAATCGGATTTTCATCAATTAAAAAAGACATTGTTTTTGCAATTCTTGCTTCTTCAATGCCCAATGCTTTTGCCGCCAATTCAACCGTTGCGCTTGATTGTTCAAGAACAATGACTTTATCTTCCATATTAAAACGTTTAAAATATGCTTTTACTTTTTCTATCGACATAATTTACCCTTTTTGCTAAAGTATAGCATAAAGTTTTAAATATTCATGCGGAGTATAATATGACTTATTATTTGTTTTTGGCTGCGGCAATCGTTCTTGAAGTTATTGCAACCACACTTTTGAAAGCTTCAAACGGTTTTACGGTTTTAATTCCCGCAGTATCTTCGCTTTTATTGTATGCCGTTTCTTTTTATTGTTTAAGCATTTGTTTAACCCATGTGCCGACAGGGGTTGCATATGCGATTTGGTCGGGGTTCGGGATAATTTTAATTACGCTTTTATCGTTTTTGATATTTAAACAAACGCTTGATATTCCCGCAATAACGGGAATTGTTTTGATAATTACGGGCGTTGTTATTATGCAGCTTTTTTCAAAAACGGTATAAAACTTTTTATATCATTAAATCAAGCTCTTTTGTGCATTTTTGGTAATCTTCGCTTTTAAGGATTCTTTTGGGCGAATCTTTTACGCTTTTAAAATAAGGCATTTTGTGCCAGAAAGAATAATTTGCATCGTCAAGCGCAATATAATCTTTTTTCTTTTTGCCTGCCAATGTTACAAGTTCTTTTACCATTGCGCTCCCGAGACCTTTGTATTCTCTTTTTTCTTTGTTTGCCGTGCTTTTCGGGTTTGCGCTTAAAAACAGAATTTCAAAAGGTTTTTTATTTGAAAGTTCGGGATCATAAAAACATATTTCTCTGTCGCCCGTGTTGATTTCCGCAAGCACCTGAATTGTTCCGTTGTTATCGGTAAGTCCGTAAAAATGTTTATCAAAATCATTTTCATCAACAGCGTTTCTATAACCTTCGTAAATTTCGGTTCCGTATGTTAAGGGAGATAATTTTTCCCATCTTGAAACCGTTTGCTCGAGCAAAACTTTATCCTGCGGGCAATCTTCAAATTCAACAAAATCCATTTGTTCATTTTTGTTTGTTTTTGCATTTTTGACCCAGGTGCTCGATATATAATTTTGTGTAAAGCTTATCGGATTGATTTGCATTTTTTGCTGCCTTATGTATGCGTTTTATAAAAAACGAATGAATGCTAAAAATTGACAAAATAATTGCAGCGATTTTTTCGCTGCAATTATTCAAAATCTTTTTAGATTATTCTTTGTCTTTAAGGCTCAGGCCTATTCTATGCTCTTGCGGCGTGAATTTTTTGATTAAAACTTCAACTTCTTCGCCGATTGTAAACATATTGTTTAAATTAACATGTTCATCGGAGATTTCATTTGAAGGAAGCAGAGCTTCAACGCCGGGGTAAATATTAATAAAGACGCCGAACGATGTAATTTTATTAACGGTTCCTTTAACAACGTCGCCTTCTTTTAATTTGTCCGCAATTTCATCCCAGGGGTTTGCGCCCATTCTTTTAAGAGATAATGAAATTCTTTTAAGTTCTTCATCAATTTTGATGATTTTAACTTCAATTTTTTGTCCCAGCGAAACAACGTCCGAAGGGTGTTTAATTCTTTCCCAGGAAATTTCCGATATCGGAAGAAGTCCGTCAATGCCTTCAATGTCAACAAATGCGCCGAAGTCTGCAATTCTTACGATTTCGCCTTCAACAACCTGATCAACGGCAAGCCTTGAAATAACTTCATCTGCAACCATTTCTCTCTGCTGGGTGTAAACTTGTCTTTGAGAGAGGATGAGTTTATTTCTTTTAGGATCAACTTCTAAAATTTTAACTTCAATTTCTTGCCCTATCTGGCTTTCTGCGGGGGCGCCGGTTCTTAACTGGGATGAAGGAATAAAGCCTCTTAAGCCTTCAATTTCTGCAATTAAGCCGCCTTTAACCGATGAAACAACTTTTGCCATGGCGTTTTCATTATTGTTTTTCATTTCGGTTAATTTTGCCCAAGCTTGAGCGCAGGATAATTTTCTTAATGATAAAGTTGCAACTTCATCGTCTTCTTCGTCTTTCATAACGTAAAATTCTTTTTCTTCCCAGAGTTTAACGATATCGTCGGGGTTTTGTTCCGCAAAGTTTGTAACTTCACGATTGGGAAGGAAAGCCTCCTGTTTTGCGCCTATATCAACAAGATATCCGTCTTTTTCTTTTTTTACGATTACGCCCTTAACGACATCAGCTACGTTTAATTTGTAAGTGTAGCTGTCGGAGAGCATTTTTTCAAATTCTTCTTTGGTCATCATTTCTTTTGTTTCCATTTTGTTTTTTTATCCTTTCTATATTGTTTTTAATTTGTCTTCAATTTGTTTAATTATATAATCGGGCGTTGAGGCGCCTGCGGTTATGCCTATGTTTTTTGAAGTTTGAATTAAATTTTTGTAATTATCGAGTTCAATATCAGATTCAATATGCAAAGTGGGAGTTATCTCTTTTAAAATTTCATATAAATGAGTCGTGTTTGCGCTTTTTTTAGACCCCGCAACAATCATTAAATCGGACCTTTTTGCAAGCTCTTTTGCTTCATTTTGTCTCAGGGCCGTTGAATTACAGATTGTGTTTATGATTTTTAATTCTTTTGTTTTATCGATTAAATAATCAACCACGCTTTTTAGAAAATCGATTCTTTGTGTTGTTTGAATGACAACGCCTATTTTATTTTTATTTTTTATTAAATCCGATTTTGAAATTAAATCTTCAAGGCTTTTTATCACAAGGGGGGAATTTATGTCTTTTGAATATTTTTTTGCGTTTGATTTAATTGCCATAACTTCGGGGTGTTCCGCTTTTCCGAGGATTAAAAGAAAATATCCTTCACCTGCAAGATTAACCGCCGTATCCTGAACTTTTTTAACGTCAAGACAGGTCAAATCGACAACTTCATAACCCGAATTTTTAATTTTTTCAATCGTATCAATTCCTTCCCCGTGGCTTCTTATGATACATATTGCACCCTTTGGCGCAGACGAGGGAAGGGTTTCTACGGTTTTAATTCCCAATTCTTCCAATTCTTTAATGACGGAAGAATTATGAATTAATTCGCCCAGAACAAAAACTTCTTTATCGGGGTTTTCTTTTTTTATTTTTTTTGTTGTTTCAACAGCTCTTTTTACACCGTAGCAAAAACCGGCATGGCCCGCTGTTTCAATGTTTCTGGTTAATTGTCCGCTGATAAAATTCACAGCCTTTCAAATGGAGTCGCAAAAAAAGTTTCTGCGCTGATTAATATTTAACCATGGACATTTTTTTAGTACAATATTTAAAAATTTAAAAGGATGCCTAAATGCAAAAAGAGGAATTTATATACTGGGCAAAAAGAGTTTACGAAGCGGATTTAAACCCCTCAACATCGGGAAATATGTCCGTAAGATTGCCCGATAATACAATTTTAATAACATCAAGCGGCTCAAGCCACGGTGATTTATGCGATGATGAAATCATAAAAATCGATATGCAGGGCAATATTATTGAAGGAGATAAAAAACCTTCAAGCGAAAAATTTATGCATATAAATATTTATAAAAAAAGAGATGACATAAATGCCGTCATTCATTCGCATTCTCCTTATATAACCGCTTTTGCCGTTGCGGATAAAAAAATTGATGAAGTTATAATGCCCGAGTTTGCGTTTCATTTCGGCTCCGTTCCGACTGCAAAATATTATATGCCTTCATCCGATAATCTTGCAAATGCGGTGGCAAAATATTTTCAAGATTATAATGCGGTATTAATGCAAAACCATGGAATCGTTCAGGGCGGCAAAACATTAAAGGAATGTTTTTATGCCCTTGAAGCGCTGCAGGCATATTGCAGGACTTATATTTATGCAAAAATTTTGGGAAACGTAAAAAGCTTAAATAAAAAAGAAATTAAAGAAATAGACAAATTGAAAGGATAAAAGATGACGGAATTGACAAAAGTTCTGACACAAATTGAAAGTGCAAATAAAGGAATAATAACCCCTGAAATGGAAATTGTCGCAAAAGATGAGGGTTTGAGCCCCGAATTTATTATGGAAGGGGTAAAAAAAGGAACAATTGTCATTTTAAAAAACAATACAAGAAAAAATTGCCACCCCGTGGGCGTCGGAGAGGGTTTGAAAGTTAAAATCAATGCAAATATAGGAACTTCAAACGAAAAATCGAGTTTAGCGGAAGAACTTGAGAAAGTAAAAATAATTGAAGAAAATAAAGCGGATGTTTTAATGGATTTATCCACGGGAAAAATGATTGATGAAACAAGAAAAGCAATTATTGAAGCAACAAGCCTTCCGATAGGGACGGTGCCTATGTATCAGGCGGGAAAAGAGGCATTGGACGAATTTAAAAACATTGCAAAACTTGATAAAACAAAATTGTTTTCGGATATAGAAAAACAATGCAGGGATGGAATCGATTTTATAACGGTTCATTGCGGCGTTACAAAATTTGTCATCAATCAGCTTGAACAGCAAAAAAGGCTGACGGGCATTGTTTCAAGAGGGGGCGCCATGCTTGCATGCTGGATAAAGGCAACGGGAATGGAGAACCCTTTATATGAATATTTTGATGAGCTTTTGGATATCGTTAAAAAATACGACGTAGTTTTATCATTAGGCGACGGGCTTCGCCCCGGATGCATTGAAGATGCGGGCGACAGAGCGCAGGTATCGGAGACCGTTGTTCTTGGCGAATTAACAAAAAGGGCAAAAGCAAAAGGCGTTCAGGCAATGATAGAGGGTCCCGGGCATGTGCCTTTAAATAAAATCCCTTCAATGATACAAACCATAAAACAATTAACCGATAATGCGCCTTTATATGTCTTAGGGCCTCTGGTAACGGATATTGCCCCCGGGTATGACCATATAACATCAGCCATCGGGGGAACTTTAGCCGCATTATACGGGGCTGATTTTTTATGTTACGTAACGCCTGCGGAGCATTTGGGTTTGCCCGATAAAAATCAGGTAAGAGAAGGTATTATCGCAAGCAAAATCGCCGCCCATGCGGCAGATATCGCAAGGGGAAATAAAGAAGCGCTTGAAGCGGACAGAAAAATGTCATTTGCAAGAAAAGAGCTGGATTGGAAAAAGCAAAAAGAATTAAGCCTTGACCCTTCCAAATTTGACGGGATTAAATTTGAAGAAGAAACCCCCTGCACAATGTGCGGCGATTACTGTTCAATGAAAATTTTCAGCAAATATTTTTAAAATCCGTAATTAAAAAGGTATTATTAAACCAATACGGCATAAGACCTTATATAAGCCGGGGGGTTTAGATAATACCTTTTTTTTAAGCTTCTATTTCTTTAATCGCATTTTTAAATTCGCGAACCAGTTCTTCGGAATATTTTTTACCCGCAAGGCTTTCAATTTCCGCTATTGCTTCTTCTTTAGAATATGCTTTTCTGTAGGGTCTGTCCGATATCATTGCGTAATATGAGTCCACGATTAAAATAATTTGTGAAATTAAGGGAATATCATCCCCTTTTCTTTTATCGGGGTATCCCGAGCCGTCCCAGTTTTCATGGTGGTGAACGATAATCGGAATTATGCTTGAAACATGGCTTATGGGCTTTAAAATCTCCTGTGCGCCTATGATGGGGTGCTTTGTGATTACTTCTTTTTCCTCTTTTGTAAGAGGGGTTTTTTTGCTTAATACATCATTCGGTATCAGGACATTTCCTATATCGTATAAAAGCATTGCCAGTTTTAATTTATCCATATCGTTTTTGGATAATTCAAATCTTTTTGCAATTGCATAAGCAAGCTCGATTTTTTGTTTTGTCGTACCGGATTCGTAGTATGGCGTATAAGTTTTTGAAATTGTATCAACAACATCAAACAATAATTCTTTTGCAAGAATGCCGTTATTTGTTTCTTGTTTTGATTGAAGTTTTTTAATAAGCTCATCCGCCGTTTTTCTTCCGAAGGGAATTTTATGCTGATCCAGGATTTGAACAAACGCATCAATTGCAATATCCTGCCAGGAGACGCTGTCTTGAACTTCTGCAAGTTTGACCTGATTTCTTCCGTTCTGTTTTGCAAAATACATTGCTTTATCCGCAATTTCAACCAATTCGTCAACATCGGTTGTCATTTCTATAAATGTTGCAACACCGATACTTGCCGTTATATGCCCGACTCCTTCAACGTATTCGTTTTCAAGGGACGAACGTATTCTCTCTGCCGCAATTAATCCGCCTTGAGAATCTACACCGGGGAGAATAATCGTAAATTCTTCTCCGCCGACACGGCTCGGAACGTCAACCGAGCGGGAATTTTTATTGATTACTTTTGCAACCGCTTTAATTGCGGCATCCCCCGCCGAGTGTCCCAGTGTATCATTTATGTGTTTTAATTTGTCCAAATCGAGAGAAATCAACGTAAAGGGCTGATTGAGCCTGAGCGCCCTCACGGCTTCCCTTGAGAGGGCATCTTCATAAAATCTTCTGTTGAATAATTCCGTTAAGGGGTCTGTTACCGCCTGTTTTTTAACGGTTTCAAAAAGATTTGCAATCGTTATTGCAAGTTCTATTTGCCTTGCAAACAGGTTTAAGAAATTTAATTCCGAATCTTTTGTGTCTTCTCTGGGGGAAAATACCATTAAAAGCCCCGTAAATTCTTTCGAAACAATCGGAAGGACAATTAAGGATTTTGCGGGGTTTTTTGATTTAAATTCGTTAATTTTTTCTTCCGAAACTTCAAACGGCAATATCTGGGTTAAAACTTCTCTTAAATTATTGAAGTATTTTATTTCCTTGTTTTTTAAAACATCGTAAAGATATGAGCCTTCATTTATGTTAAATCTGGTTTCAAAGAGGTTGTTGGGTATACATTTTTCAAGCTCGTTTGAAAATGTATTTTGAAGATAGGTTTTAAAAGCGTAAAAAACGCCTTGAGTGTCCAATTGTTTTTGCAATATGCAGCTGTATAAATACCCGAATTCGCCGTGGAGGCTTGAGACTATCGTTTCAAGAACGCTTGATAAGGGGCGGGAAGAATTCATCATATCCCAAACGTGTTCCAAAGTAAGCAATGTCTGGTTTGCTTTTCTTAATTCTTCGGTTCTTTGGGCAATTTCCTTTTCAAGAGCAATATTTCTTTGATATACCTCGATAAAATCGTTCTTTTGCTGGTACATCTTGTCTTCGACTTGTTTAAGAGCTTCGCTTGAAATTTTTATCCAATCAAAAAGTCCCATAAATGTAATTATACAACTTTTTTCTTAAAAAAAGAAGTAAATAAGAAGAATTTTTTATAAAAAACCGTAAAATATTCGGCAATCGGGAGGAATTTTTAAACTATATTTTCCCCGTGATTTTGAGTTCAAATTCGGGCGCTATTTCTTCATAACTTATGGTCGGGATATCCATATATAATTGAGATACAAGTGCAAATACAACCTGTCTTAAATGTGAGGGTGCAACAAGAATGACATCTTTTTCGTATGAGATATCTTCAATTTTTTTGATGAAATCTTCAAATTTGTATCCGTCGATTTTTACTATGCATTCGTTTTCGTCAGGTTCAACGGCATTATCTTCCAGTAATTTTATAATTTCATCGGATATTTCATAGGCTTCAATTACTTTATCCTGATTGCTTATTGACCAGCAGATTTGCCTTGCGATTGAAATTCTCAGTTTTTCAAGCAAATCCGCCTTGGAATTATCGTCTGCAAAATCGTTAATTTTTTCAAATATGTAAATAACGTCTTTTACGCTTATTCTCTCTCTTATTAAAGAACAGAAAATATATTTTAATTCTCCGATTGAGATAAAATCGCCCAGAATAGTGTCTATAATTAAGGGGTTATTATCGCTTACGATTTCTATATATCTGTTCATATCCGAATAATTAAAGATTTCATGAACATGTTTAATCGAATAGTATTTAAGATATCTTGCGATAAGTTCGCAAGGGTGATACCCTTTTGTCCAGTAGTTTTTCGTAAGTTCTTCTTTAATCCAGATTAAAGGGCGGTTTGTGATTAAATCAACATCTTTAATCGAGCCTTCGGGGTATTCGTCCATATCAAGGTCGTCTTCAAAAAACGCCGTGTAATCGGGGTATGCCATTCCCTTAACGACGGGAACGCCGTGAACATTAATCGTGAAAACAAAACTGTCCAATTCCGTGTTTTCAAGAAATTGCACTTTAGGGATGATATAACCAAGTTCTTTTGTTAATTCCTGTCTTGTTTTAATTGTTTGCGAAAGAAGATTTTTTTCATTACCGGGGTCGTTTAGAGAATAATTTTCTTCGCTTAAAGAAATGGATAATCTTTCTTCGCCCAGATTCTGCGCCATTTTGGAAGGGGATAAGAGATTTTTCAATTGTTTTTTTAAATTGTTTAATCTGTCGACTTCTTTTGCGATTTCTTCGTTTAAGACATCTCTTTCGTTATCCTTGGCACCGTCTAAGAAGTTTTTGATTTCTTCGATTTTCTCTCTTTTTTCTTTAATTTTTCTCTGGAAATTAAGGCAGAGTTCATAGGGCTCTTCTTTTGAAGAGAACATTTTTTCCATTTTTGTTTTGTAGCCTTGAATGTCTTCATAATCTTCGCCTTCTTCAATTTCGATTTCACGTGCGAAAATTACGTTATAAACAACCTTGTTGTTTATTTCTCCTTCATAAATGGAATATAAATCCCATCCTTCTTTGGACATGGAATTTAAAATGTTCTCAAGTGCCTGTAATTCTTCTATAGGCACCGATTTAATGCAAAATTCTTGTCTTTGCCCTCTAATCATATTTTAATTTTATCATAACAATAATAAATTTTAAGTATTAAAAAAGCGGACATTTGTTGTCCGCTTAATCCGTTATATATTTTCCGCATCAATTTCGTCGTCTATATCATCAAAAGATGAAAGCTGTTTTTTCTTTAAATTGTGTACAACCGCATCTACGAGAAGATTAAACGATTTTGAAGATTTTATCTTGGGTCCGAATTCTTTTATAAGACTTTCTTTTACCATGTTTTCAAGTTTCAGGTTATCGTATTCGATTCCTTTTTTTTCTTCGGGGATAATATAGTCAATGTATTGAGAGTTTATTTTATAATCCTGAACGTTTTTAAACATCACCCATTTGATTTTGGGCGCAATGTTTTTTAATTTTTTGACTATTTTTAAATTTTTCAGATCCACTTTTTGAATCCTTTCGATGTTGTGTTTGATTAACCTTCAGTTATATTAAGTAGCCTCAAAATAAAAAGTGTCTTTTTTTAAGCTAATGTTAATAAAAATTTACGTTTTATTAAAATTATACGCTATTCGGGCAAAAATTCAATGTTTCGGACTAATGTTTCATATATTGAAATGAGCTTGTTAATTTTCTTTACAAATAATGAAAAATCATTAAAGTTTTAGCGTGGTTGGTACGATGAATATAATACAAGAACTGATTTAAGGGTAAAAAATAATGTTAAATAACATTAAATCATTCGGTTTGAACGTCATCCCCGACAGGCAAAAAACCGTTGAGCAGACGACCGAATCCATCGAAAATGCGATATCAGGGTTGTGGGAACCTATACTCGGGTATTTAAAAGAAAATGACGGGGTGTTTTCAGGCGCCGTCATGAATGAAATAGAATCAATAAATAATCAGGCAATGCGTTTGAATATGACCGTTAATGCCGGTAATCCGAAATTAAATATAGATTATGAAAGCTAGTAATTCCTTTATATAAAGTGTAAGTGAGTACTTTTCTTTTCCCCATATTATTTTTGAAAAAAAGCAGATTCTTTCAGAGTCTGCTTTTTAGGTTATTAATATTTATGATATTTAAAAAACTATTTTCATTGTAAAATAGTTTTAAAAAGAGGTATAAGCTGATAAGGAGTTAACCAAAAATGAAAAAATCACTTAAAGATTTAGGCGACATTAAAGGTAAAAGAGCACTGGTCAGGGTTGATATTAACGTGCCTTTGGATGAAAACAAAAACGTTACGGATGATACAAGAATTCAGGCTATTATTCCCACATTAAAACTTTTAAAAGAAAAAGGCGCAAAAATTATATTAATGGCACACCTGGGACGTCCCAAGGGAGAATGGAATCTTGAATTTTCACTCGAACCCGTTGCAAAATATATGTCAAAGGTTTTGGGGGAAGATGTTTTATTTGTTAAAGACCCCGTAGGAAAAGGTGCGGATAAAGCGCTGGAAAATTTAAAAGAAGGTCAGGTTGCGCTTTTAGAAAATATCAGATTTTATAAAGCCGAAGAAGCAAAAGACGACGATATGACTTTTGCAGAAGAACTTGCAAAACTCGGCGATTTATACGTTAACGATGCATTCGGCGCAGCCCACAGAAACCATACATCAACCGCAAAACTTGCAAAAGTTTTAAAACCGGCTGTTTCGGGATTGTTAATGGAAAAAGAATTAAGATGCTTATCACAGGCTCTTGATAATCCTACAAGACCGTTTACGGCAGTTGTCGGCGGTGCTAAAGTTTCGTCAAAAATCGGCGTATTGGAAAACTTAATCGATAAAGTGGACAACATGATTATCGGCGGCGGCATGGCTTATACATTTGTTAAAGCAAACGGCGGTAAAATCGGAAATTCGATTTGCGAAGATGATCAACTGGAAGTTGCAAAAGCAATCGAGAAAAAAGCGGCCGACAAAAACGTTAAAATCGTTATGGCAACGGATGTATTGGCAACAAACGATTTTTCGGGCAACGGCGAAAATAAAATAGTTGACGTTAAAAATATCCCCGACGGCTTTGAAGGCGTTGATGCTGGTCCCAATACACAAAAAGCTTTTGAAGATGTTATTAAAAATTCAAAAACAATATTGATGAACGGACCGGTGGGTGCATTTGAAAACCCGAAATTTGCCGAAGGTACAAAAGCCGTATTAAAAGCAATCGTTGAAGCAACCAAAAACGGTGCAATATCGGTTATCGGCGGCGGCGATTCCGTGAGTGCGGCTAAAAAATTCTGCAATGCGGAAGATTTTACCCACGTTTCAACGGGCGGCGGAGCTTCATTAGAATTTATCGAAGGAAAAATTCTCCCCGGCGTTGCAGCATTGGATGATAAATAAAAATTAAAACCAAATTTAAAAAACCTTCCTTTATTTAAGGAGGGTTTTTTATTGCGGTTAAATTTTGTATAATTAATTATGCGATTAATAAGGCGGATAAATTTTTGAAAAAGATTTTAGCGGATTTAATAAAAAACATTTTCGGTTTTCAGGAAAAATTGCTTGAGAAAAAATATAACGGCGGGCGGATATCTTTAAATGCCGAACATTCAATGGTAAAAAACCGAATTTCTAACGGAGTTAATCTTACGATATCGGGCGAGCTTGATAAAAACAGACAAAAAGTAAAAAATGATGTCGAAGAAATTTTGAAAAATAATATCAATAATCTTGAAAATATATTGGATTATTCTGTAGAATTCGGTGTAAAAACTTATAAAATAAAAAATGCGGATAAATTATTAAAATTTATTGATGAAAAAGAGGGCTTTATATTCCCTGAAAAAAATTTTAAGGCACTTTATATTCACCTTTTGACGGATAGAAAAATCTCATTCAAAAGCGCTCCTTTGTTTATTTTTGAAAGCGGCAAAATAAGTCCTTATAAGCTTGTTTACAACTTTTATATCTGGTATTCGTATAAAACGAACCTTCCCGGGTATGAAGAAAAAACGAGAGAAAAATATAAACATATTTTTGAATATGAAAAAGATGAAAAACTTAATGAGCTAGGCTATAAGGATATAATAGAATTGCAGCGCGCAATCGAGAGAGATAAAGATGCCATGGAATTTACGCTTCAATTTATAAAAACGCTTGAAGGCTCCAAGAATGCTTTTAATATAATTAAAAATAATGATGACGGTGCAAACGTTTAATTTTGAAGCAGATTGATATCTTTTTTCAGATTTTCGGCGCTGAATTCCCCCTCGCCTTCTAAAAACAGAATTTCAAGAGATTGATTTATAGTTTCGTTTATTTCTTTTTTGTTTTTATATCCGAAATCTTTAATCAAAGCGTTATCAAGCTGTTTTTTCGCTTCACATCTTGCAAGGTCTTCTATATTATTTGAACAGTTTGTGAAATATTCATCTTGAAGCGCATATTTATTTACGGGGAGAGTGTTTGTTTTTTTGGAAAATTCAAGCTGGTTTTCTTCGTTTAAAAGAAGATGAATAAATTCTTTTGCAAGCTCTTTGTTTTTAGAATTTTTCGGGATTATAAAATTCATTAAGCTTATGTCGAATTTATTACCCGTACCCGTTAATTGCGGAATTATGACCGATTTTTCATATACGTCGGGTGCGTTTTCTTTTATTATGTTTAAAAAATTACTTCCCGTTATTATAAAAGCGGCATTTTGAGCCATATATTTTTCGACAAGTTCTCTGTGGTTAATTGTAAGAGTATCTTTTAAAAGAAGATTTTCATCGTTCATTTTTTTGAAAAGAAAATAAATATCTTTTATTGTGTCGTTATTTCCGTCATAGATATCATATTTATTTAATATTTTTGCAAACGTATCGTTTTCGTTTAAATTTATGCCGAAAACGGGCGGGTTTTTGCAGGTTTTTAATTTTAAGATGTCATCATATGTTTTTAATTGAATTTTACAGTTTTTGAATTTTTCTTTATTTAAAACCGTAACGGGGCTTGTCGCATAAAAAGGAAGCGCATAAATTTTATCGTTAAATTTTAATTTATTTACAAGCGATTGATTATAATCTTTTGCATCTTTTTCGTCAAAAAATTCAAGAGTGTTTTTTTGGGCAAGAAGAAGCGAAAATTCGGGATTAAGGTTAATAATATCGGGGGGATTGCCGCCGAGAACGGAGGCTATCGCTCTTTTTTGGGCTTCCGATATCGGGATATCAACCCAGACGATATTAATTTCGGGGTGTTTTTTTTCAAAAAAATCAATATTTTTTTGAATGATATCTCCGGCTGGCGCTTTTAATTGAATTGTCCAGAGGGTTAAAGTTTTCTTTGCTTCCTTTTTTAATTTTAAAAAAGGAAGCGAGCCTAAAGCAAGAATAATTAAAATTATCAATATTTTTTTATACGCCATGATAGAATTATACTATGAATTTATTTGATGATTTGGAAAATAATAATAAACAAATGCCTCTGGCAAACATTTTAAGACCCAAAACTCTGGATGAATATCTGGGGCAGTCAAATGTTATTGCCGCTGATTCTCCCGTTTATAATTTATTAAAAGCAAAAAGGATTTTTTCTTTTATTTTATGGGGGCCTCCGGGGTGCGGGAAAACCACTCTTGCAAGATTGATTGCAAAATACCACAATGCAAATTTTCTTGAATTGTCGGCGGTAACATCAGGTGTAAAGGATGTTAAAGACGCGGTTGAAAATGCAAAAGAAAATTTAAGAAACGGAATAAAAACAATTTTATTTATAGATGAAATCCACAGGTACTCTAAAACCCAGCAGGACGCTCTTTTGCCGCATATTGAAAACGGAACTTTGCACCTTATGGGTTCAACCACGGAAAACCCTTCTTTTCAGGTTATCCCCGCACTTTTAAGCAGGGTTCAGGTTATAATGCTTAATCCGATTGATATTGATTCAATGAGGAAAATTGTTTTAAAAGGATTTAATTATCTTGAAGAAAATTATAAATTAAATTTAAAAATTGATGATGATGTCATAAATACCATAATAAGACTTTCTTCGGGCGATGCAAGGTTTGCCCTAAATACGGTTGAAAATGCTTATTTTGCCGCAAAGGGCTCCATAAGTTCAAAATTGGTCGAACAGCTTTTGCAAAAATCTGTTGCAAAATATGATGAATCCGAACATTATGATTGTTTAAGCGCTTATCAAAAATCAATGAGGGGGTCTGATCCGGATGCTGCAATATATTATCTTGCAAAAATGCTCTCTAAAGGCGAAGACCCGAGAATAATCGCAAGAAGGCTTCTGGTGTGCGCTTCCGAGGATGTCGGAAACGGTGATTACAGAGCATTATTAATTGCAAATGCGGCCATGAATGCGGTTGAAAAAATCGGAATGCCCGAATGCAGAATAATACTGGCACAGGCAACGGAATATGTTGCAAGGGCAAAGAAGAGAAATCTTGATGCCGTTGCGATAGATAAAGCAATGAGCGATATAAAATCGGGGAAAGATTATCCGCCCCCGATGCACCTCAGGGATTCACACTACAAGGATGCAAATAAATACGGTTTCGGTGTCGGGTACGTTTATACCCATGATAATCCCGAATATATTCAGCAGTTTATGCCGGATGAAATGAAAGATGTTAAATACTTTTAAATTAAAACCGTTTATAGTATAATGAAATGTACAAAAATTGTGTTGGAGGATTTGTTAACTTTTCTTTACAAAAGGACAAAAAAATAGCAATTTTTAAGTATTTTGAGCATTTATCATGGTGTGTGTGATTTTAAAAAGGAAGGCAATTATGTCTGATTTAGGCGCAATTAATTCATCAAATATAGCATTCGGCTCAACAAAAGTTGAAAAAAAAGAGGACGATAAAGGTGTTGAAATTACGGCACTTCCGGTTGAGCAAAAACCTTCAATCGGTGAAAAGCTGACACAGCCTATCAGAGATGAATTCCATAAAGCGTACGGTGAAGATGCCAAGGCTACGCCTTCTTTGGTTGCAGACTTTGTATCCGATAATCTTATTAAAGTCGGTGTTGCGGTTGCAGGCGGAGCCGCTATTTTAGCAAAAGCAAGAAAATCAACAAGCGGGCTCACCGAAGCTCTTAAAGCGGGCGTTAAAAAAGTCAGCAGCAATGCGGATAATGCCGAAAAACTCAGTGCTTTCAAAAAAGCTACCGAAGCATTTAAGGGTGCAATGGCAGAAATGAAGAAAACAAATCTTAAAAAAGCCGAAGAAGCCGTTAAAGCAACAGCTGAAGGCGGAGAAAAAATTAAACTCGGCGAAAAAATAAAAAGCGCAATTTTGCAGCCCAAAGAATTTGAAGAAGGCACAAAACTTGCAGGCGTTGTCGATAAAGTATTCGGTAAACACGCTCAAACCGTTAAAAACGGCTTAGGAAAAGTCGGTATCGGAAACGGTTCGGATTTAGCGGATACGGCAATGGCAGTCGGCTCGGCAGCTGCGGTAAGCGCAGGCGTTAACGAAATTGCCGATGACGTAACCGAGGCTGATAACGATAAACTTGCAATTCAGGGCAAAATCAAAGCGTTTGAAGACACCGTTAATGCGGCAGACAGACTTGTAAATACAATTTCTGTGCTTGCAGGCTAATAAAGAAAAGAAAGTATGATAGAACCTATTAATCAAAATTTGAATATAAAAACGGCTTCAAGACTAGAACCTGTTGAAGTTCCGCATTTTTTGGGAATTACAAAAGTTTCAAAAAACGATACTTTTGAAAGACAGGTTAAAAATACCGCTAAAGCGCCTAACGGCTCTATGAATACTGCATTTGAAGCGGTTAAAAAAGGCACAAAAGACGGCATTAAAGTTATAGCCGATGTTACAAAGAAAAGTGCCGAATTTACAAAAGAATTTGCAGGCTCGCTTTATAGCGACATAACGGGCATTGCAAAAGAAAAAGGTATTCAAACAATAAGTACCATAGACGGTATTGTATAATATTTAAGTTAAGCACATAGACTCTGAAAGAACAGAATAATTTTAAACCCGCTTATAATTAAAGCGGGTTTTTTATTTTTTATTCTTTATTTTGTGCTGCTTTTTTGTATTCTTCGGGGGCATCTTCTCTTTCCTGATTCCATCTGTCAAGCCCCATTTGCTTTCTGACCAAACCTATTCCCACATGGACTCTCCATTCATCCATTTTTAACTGTGCCGCAAGAATTTTATGGCAGCCAATCGGAGGAAGCGGCAACAGGGGTTCATATAAATTTTTAATTGCCATTAATTGATCGGGGGTCAGCGCCAGTTTTCTTTTCGGCATTGTAATTTTGGGAAGCATTAATTTTTGCCTTACAAGATTTATGCCAAAGAAAACTTTTTTAGGCTCTAAACCGATTTTTTCCGCTATAACTTCATGGGCATCGGGGTTTGGAAGCGGAAGCATTTTTTTGTATAATTCTTCAATTTGAGCCAGTTGTTCTCTGTTTACAAGAAGTGCTTTGGGTTTTTGCGGGGCACGTTTTTTGTTAAAACCGCCTTTATTAAAGCCCCCTTTATTAAAGCCGCCCGGTCTTTGCCCTTGGGGACGGGGGCGTCTGTTATCCTGACGGTAACCGCCTTGAGAATTTGAATGTCTCTGGTCTTTATTATAGGGCTTTTTGTTATATCTTTGGGGCGCATCGTCGTTTCCGAAGCTGTAGCTTCTGGGGTATTCAACTCCCGTTTGTGTCGGCGTGCCGCCGTCATTTGAGCCTGCGGAAGCTGCTTTATCGGGGTATAAACAATCGGGGCAAATTACCCTTTTAGGGTTTTTGGTTTCAAATTCCTTCCCGCACTTAATGCACTTATTAGTATACATAATTAAAAAATTTCCTTTTTTGGCTTTAGCCTCGTTATTCCATCATAATCTTCAAAGTGGCAAATTTTCAAATTTTTGATAATTAAAATCAAAATTAAATCACCGGTACCTATAGCCCTTATTTTATACTCAAATTTAAAATTATACAAGTATTTTGTGAGGTTTTATTACAAAAATACTCTTTTTTGCGCACAATTTAAGATATATTTCTTAATGCAAAAAACGGAGAATGTTTTCTCCGTTTGTCCTCCATTATTTAATTTGTTTTAAGCGATGAAATTGTTGCCGTATTTGAGTGAGCCTACAAAAAAGCACTCTTGAAGCATTTTATTCATGCTTTTATAAACTTTTTTCTTCGGCGGAAGGCTTGCTCTGTAAAGCGCCGCTTTGGAATCGGTATATTCTTTTGCGATCGTTGCGGTTATAAAAAAGTTTTCGCAATTTAAAAATTTTTCTTCAGCGGTTGCCGTTGCCATTATTTTCTACCTCTTATTTATCTCTCGTATTTATATAAAGTAGAATATCGAAAAAAAATTGACATTTTATATATAAAATATATATTTTTGTAACAAAATCTTAATATAATTCTTCAAATTCGCTTAAAGCAACTGTTTCAACAGTGTTTTGCAAATCGGTTTCGCTTTTTTTATAAACCTTAATGTAATTTTCGCTGACACCTTTATATGCGTTCATTTTTTTTGATTTTTTTTCATATATTATCGTTCTGGTTGTGTTTTTGTTTTTATCCAAAAAGTTTTTATGAAGCAGGTTTGAAATTTCGATTAATTCTTTTGTTCTTTCTTTTTTTATATGTTCCAAAATTTGATTTTCCATTGCGGCAGCAGGCGTGTTTTTTCTTATTGAATAGGGAAAAGAATGAATATAGCTGACTTTTGCTTCAATTAAGCTTTCTTTCGTGATTAAAAAATCATCTTTTGTTTCATCGGGAAAGCCGGTTATAATATCGCAGCCTATATAAGGCAGATTAAAACAGCCGTGAATTTTATTTATTTTATCGAGCGCTTCTTTTCTTGTGTAAAAACGGTTCATATTTTTGAGCGTTTTATCCGTAAGACTTTGAAGGGAAAGATGAAAATGAGGGCAGAATTTTTTTGAATTTTGTAAAAATTCAAGCAAATTATCATCAATTTCATTTATATATAAAGACCCCAAACGATATCTTAAAATATCCGTTTTTTCAATTTCTTTCAGAAGATTAATAAGGTTTTGATTAAATTCAATCCCCCATTGCCCGATATGAATTCCCGTTAAAACAATTTCTTTTTTATTGTTTTTTATATGAAGATTGATTTGTTTAATTATATTTTCAATGTTGTTTGATCTTGAATTTCCTCTTGCATAAGGAATCAGGCAATAGGAACATCTGTTGTTGCAGCCGTCTTGAATTTTAACGGAAGGGCGGGTGGATGAAGCGTTATATAAAAATTTGTTGTTATATTCTTTTGTGTTAAATATATTGTCTGCAAAAACGGTTTTATTTTTTTCAAAAAGGTTTTCAATATATTTATCTATATCAAGCTTTTCATTGTTTCCCAAAATTAAATCCGCATTAATTTCATCGGGGTTTCCCGTTTGTGCGAGACACCCCGTTAAAATTATTTTTATATCGGGTTTGTCTTTTCTTATTTGTTTTATTAAATATAATGCCTGATTGTCGCTGTGGCTTGTTACGGTGCAGGAATTTAAGATGTAAATATCCGCTTCAAGCCTGTTATCGGTTTTAATATATCCTTTATTCAAAAGGGATTCTTTTATTATCTGTGATTCGATTTCGTTTGTTTTGCATCCGAGCGTTTTTATAAAAAATTTTTTATTCATCTTCCCTCTTAAAATGTGCAAGGCATTCTATATGATGAGTATAAGGAAACATGTCAAATCCTTCAAGACTTATAAATTTAAAACCTTTTTTTATTAAAAATTCGGCGTCTCTTTTCAGGGTCATAGGATTGCAGCTTATATAAATAATTGAATTTGTCATATTTGAGACATTCTCAAGGGTAAAATTATCCGAACCTTTTCTCGGGGGGTCAAGAATTATGTTTTCAAAAGTTCTTTTTTCATCAATAAATTTTTTTATTATCTCATCCGCTTTTCCTTCAAATATTTCATAGTTTGAAATGTTGTTTAATTTATAATTTTCTTTTGCAAAATATACGGATTCGGAGTTTTCTTCAACAAGGGTTATTTTATTTGCTTTATTATTAAGACAAATTCCGATTGTTCCGGCTCCGCCGTATAAATCAAGAATGTTTCCTTTTTTATCTATCAAATCTTTCGCTTTTTCAAATAAGATTTCAGCCGTATAAGGGTTAATCTGAAAGAAACTTGCGGGGCCGATTTTAAAAGAATATGATTTTAAATTTTGAATTATATAACTTTCGCCTTTAATTAAGATTGTTTTATCGCCCAATATTTTATTTGTTTTTTTATTATTGAAATTTACAAATACTCCTTTAATTAAGGGGAATGTTTTTATTATTGATTCCGCAAAATTAAAAATGCCGTTTTTTAATTGTCTAAATCCTTTATCATCCGTATTTAAAACAAGGGTAAGCAAAATTGAATTGTCGTTTGTTGAAATTCTTGTATTAACATGTCTTAAAAGCCCTTTGCGCGTTTTTTCTACATAGGCGGATAATTTCCAATTTTGCCTTATATATTCCGTTATTTCATCAATAACGGAAGGCTGAATCGGGCAGAATTTTATATTTGTTATATCGTGGGAATTTTTCTTATAATAACCTATAAGAACTTTTTTTGAATTTTTGGTTTCCGTTGCGGGGTATTGCGTTTTGCACCTGTAGGCTTTAATTTCGGGACTTTTTACAAAAGGTTTTATTTTGAGATTATCAAATGTTGAAAAAATTTCTTTTAGAATATTTTCTTTTTCTTTAATTAAATTTTCGTATTCAAAAAACTGTAAATCGCA
>DVJH01000135.1 GCA_018710795.1 Candidatus Galligastranaerophilus gallistercoris
GCCAAAGAAAGAAAATGAACAAACAAAACAAAACAAAACAAAACAAAATAAAATAAAATAAAATAAATAAAAATGCCATAAAACAAAAGCTACGGCTAAATTAGCCGGAGCTTATTTATTAAAATCAACTACATAACTTTATCAACGATAACTTTAAATGCTTCGCTGTCGTTTGCCGCCAATTCGGCAAGCATTTTTCTGTTAATTTGAATATCGGCTTTTTTCAATAAGTTCATAAATTTGGAATATGATAAACCGTATTCTCTTACCGCTGCATTAATTCTGACAATCCAGAGGCTTCTCATTTGTCTTTTAACGACTCTTCTGTCTCTGTATGCATATTTAAGAGCTTTCATAACCGCCTGGTTAGCTACTTTAAATATTCTGGAACGAGCACCGATAAAGCCTTTTGCCAGTTTTAATATTTTTTTATGTCTTTTTCTTGATACGTTTCCGCGTTTAACTCTCATAGTTCACCTTCCTTATCTTGAATACTTCATGTAGGGTAATTCTTTTGTGATTAAGTCGAGGTTTCTGTCCGAAACTTCAACCATCCCCGTTAATCTGTTTTTTCTTGCGGGGGATTTGTGTGCAAGAAGGTGTCCTTTACCTGCCTGGCGTCTTTGAATTTTGCCCGAGGCGGTAACTTTGTAGCGTTTTGCCGCAGAGCGGTGTGTTTTCATTTTAGGCATTTTCATTTCTCCTTATTTTTTGCTTTTGCGGCATACCCAAAAGCCGCTTCAAGCATGGTATTTGCATGGTATATTGTATCAAAACAATGTTTGGTGTCAAATAAGAATGCAAAAAAAATTATTCATAAACATTAAATAAATATATTATCAAAAAAAATAATCGAAAAGGGAGAAAAATATTAATGAGAATTTCTGCAATTAGTTATAATATACCGTTTGCAAAAAAATCCAAAGCCGAAGGTAAAAAAGAAAAAACATACCCGGGCGGAATGAATGAAAAACAATTTAATAAATTTCAAAAAGGCAAACAGGCAACCAATGCTTTAATGGAACACTTTAGAGACCCCGAATTTGAAAAAGTATACCAAAATCTGCCGGAAGGCGATGCATTGTTTTATGACGCCTGCCACACGGTTAAAGATGCAAGCGGAAAAATTAAAGTAATCGGACCTTCCGTACATTACTGTTATAATTACAGAAACCAAAACGGTTCAACCGTGCCGGAATCCGATACGCTGGAAATTGACCCCGAAAAAGGAATCGAAAAAGAGGAATTAATAGGCTGGCTTAAAGAGGTTTCAAAAAAAGAAAACTAACAGCCGCAGGATAGCCCCGCGCAAAGATTAATATTCTGCCCCGTAAGACCCTTTGCTTCGTTTGAAATTAAATATTTAACAAGATTTGCAATTTCGACGGGTTCAACAAATCTTTTCTGCGGGATTATATCGATGGTTTCTTTTTTTTCTTCTTCGTTTAATGCGTTTTCGGCTAAATTTGTTTCAACCCACCCCGGGGAAATTGAATTAACCGTAATGTTATATTGAGCAAGTTCCAGTGCCAATGATTTTGTAAACCCAAAAAATGCGGATTTGGTTGAAGAATAAAGGCTTGCGTTTGCTTCGCCCACAACGCCCGAGATTGATGAAATATTGATTATTCTTCCAAAACCGTTATCTTTCATATAAGGAACAATCAGAGAGGTTAAATAATAATGGGAGAGAAAATTTATGTTAAAAATTTTCTCTGTTTCTTTTATATCCGTTTTTTCAATCGGTGAATAAAGATATTGCCCCGCATTATTTATAAGTATGTCAATATCGCCAAAGTTTTCTTTGACGTAATTATAAAGTTTCTTTACATTTTCAAGAGAAGATAAGTCGGCAGAGAAATAATTTTTTTCTTTTAATTCTCTTGAGCCCGTTTTAAAGACCTGATACCCCGCATTTAAAAGGGTTTCGGCGGTAATTTTTCCGATGCCGCCCGATGAGCCCGTAATTAGAACTTTTTTTGTTTCAGTTTTCATTTTGTTTGATTTTAAGCCCCGTTAAATTAAGCTCGGTGTGGGTTTGCATGATGTCCGATATAGTTACGTAAAGGGCTTCTCTGTCGCTGTTTGAAAGCTGTCTGATTGCTTCAACCACGGAATGAATATGAGGGTTTTTGTCATACCAGCGGTTGTATTTTCTCGGGTCGTTTTTTTCAACCAGTTCCATAAAAACGTCGCAATCTTCATTGATGATTTTCGGAATACTGTCCAAAATATCAAGCGCCACATTGGATTGAACGTCTTCGGGCAATGTTTCAAGCAGTGTCATAAATGCGCTTAAGTATCTGTCTTTGTCATACCACCTAAGATTTGCCATATACTAATTATAACAAGTTTTTAACAAAAATAGTATAATTTTTGTATTTTTTAAAGAAAAAACTTGCCAAAAACCGCAAAATTCAATATAATCAATCGCATATAGAAAGGGGTTCCACAATGAACAAAGAAGAATTAGTACAAGAAGTTGCTAAAAAAGCAAAAGTTACACAAAAAGAAGCAGTTGAAGTTTTAAAC
>DVJH01000136.1 GCA_018710795.1 Candidatus Galligastranaerophilus gallistercoris
GGTTACAACTATCAACATCAACTGTATGTTGAGGCTGTGGATATTGATGAACTTTGCTTTAAAATGGCATATATTCAGTTGGCATTACTCGGAATTCCGGCTAAAGTAATCAGGGGTGATAGCCTGGCGATGAGGTATTTTGAAGTTTATTACACCCCCTTTTATTTCTTGAGTAACTTTGAATACAAACTGCGACAGAATATGACATATAAACAGGATATAATTGAAAACAAAGCCAAAATAGAAAAATCATCACAGTTGACTTTGTTTAATTATTTGTAAAATTATATAAGCTAAAAGGATTTCATTTATGAAAAAGAGATTTTCGATAAACTATAGTAAAGCTTTAAAGTGGTATATTTTTAACTTTTTTGTTACTAAAATAAAACCTTAACCTGTATTTTTAAATCATATCTACCATGGGACAAAACATTTTATTTAGACTTCGAGTTTCACTATCGACCCCAAAATGTTGACCATACAGGAGTTGAACTGATTTTAGATTTAATCTTTTTCGGTCTGGATATTGAGTTTTTTGATAGACGCCATGTTGAGGATTATATAACATCAAAAAACAAAAAGTTTGAGGATAAATTTATAATTGATGATTTTTCTAATTATTGCTATAGATATCTTCTAAAGCACGACGGCGTTTGGTACACTGAAAATTTAACTGAAACATCGCTTAAATATGATTATGTTTACAATTTAGACGAAAATTATGCACATATTATGCAAGATAATAAATATGGGCTTATTGATAAAGACTATAACTTGGTCATAGCACCAATATATGATGAAGAACTTGAAATGTTGAATGGTAACTTATTTGTTGCAAAATTAGACGGTAAATATGGGGTAATTGACACCAAGAACAGTTTAAGGCTGCCATTTAAGTATAAAGATTTCCGTTCTTGCGATTCCTGCGATAATAAAGAAATCTTGATTGTCGCAACACAACAGGAAAAAGAAAGTTATAAATACGGGGTTATTGATACAGCAGGAAATATTCTAATCCCGTTTGAATATGATACTCTGTGGAATTATAGAAAACGAAAAGATACATTTATTGCCGGCAAAGGGTATCAAACAAAAGGGATAATAAATCTTAAAAATGAAGTTATAATTCCGTTTGAGAAAAATTGTTATATACATGAACTGAGCGACAAAACTTTTATTCGTGTAAAATGCGGTTTAAATGACGAATATTACATATATGATTTTTCAAATAAAAAAGTATGTAAGACAAAATTTTCGTTTATCAAAAACAACTCATACGATATTGATTTATTTGAAGCAACAAAAGATTTTGAAAACTGGGGCTATATTGATAAATACGGCAACATAAAAATTGGATTCAAGTATAAAGAAACAGGAGAATTTGAAAATGGTTATGCTAATGTTGCACTGGATATGAACAGACGTAATTTCGGGTTAATCAATAAAAAAGGAAAACTGATTTTACCGTTTGAATATGATTATGGCTTTGAGCCGGTAGATGGCGGGGAAATGTTTATTGTTATTAAAAACGGCAAATACGGGATTGTAGATAGAAAAAATAAAGTTGTTATAGATTTTCAATATGATTACATAACAAAAACAAATGGGACACGCTTCTTTTGAGATTACAATGAACACCTACGCTCACCTTATGCCTGAAGTTTATGCAACTAGTGAAATGAAAATAAATGAGTTGATATAGTTTAAGTTGTTGCAACTTGTATGTCGGATTTCTTTATTAATATATCAGTATCTAATTCAAATTTTTTTAACAAAAATTCAACATAAGATGCTAGTGATTTTGTTGCAAAAGGTGATATATGTATTTCAGTATGACCAACTTTAAATAAATCCTTTGGTGATATTTTTAAAAATCCGCCATTGCAATTATTATTTTCAGCAAACATTTGTATAACAGCACGTTCTTCTTTTTCATATTTGTAATACTCTATTTTGAGAGAATGTATCAAGTCATAAAAAGTTCTACAGTTATTGCAATCTTTTAATTGCTTTGCATATTCTATAATTTTGTCACGTGATTCATATCGCATTTTTTTTAAGAATACTCGATACTTCCGAATAGAGGTACCATCTTCAAAGACAAAAGTTGGTTGCTTAAAAATATTCAAAAGATGTTCCTTTGCAAACCTTATAGCTATTCCTTGATTTATTTGTTGGTTCCCATTTAAGTCGGTTGGATATATTTTCCATAAAGCATAGCTTTCAACGATATCATTTGTGAAAGAACAAATAAATATATTTTGAACTGCATCTTTGCATATACTCGAAAAATCATTTTTTGACTTTTCAAATTTTTCATAAAACTTTTTCATTTTTTCTACAACGGTAAGGATTTCTTTATCTTCGTTTATGATTTTTTCAACTTCAGGTGTTAACCTTTTTACAAAGCTAATTTCTTCTTGTAATTTATTAGCATCATCATGTTGGAATTTTAGATAATAATCAAGTATACAGCATTCATCTGGCTCAATATTTTGCTTTAAATTATGAATTGTAGTGAAATACAAACCATTGTTTTCTAATATAGAAACAAACTTGTCTAAAGAGAGGTATTTCCAAAGATATTCTTGTTCATACATGTTTAATTCCTTTAGTGACAATTTGGTGACAATACGCATATTTTAACACAAAAAAGAGGATTTCAAAAACCTTGAAACCCTCTTTTAATAATTGGTTGCGGGGGCAGGATTTGAACCTACGACCTTCGGGTTATGAGCCCGACGAGCTACCAGACTGCTCCACCCCGCGATAAATTCAACGGTTGATAACTCTACCAACAATTTTATTATTAAACGCTGAAAAAGAAAAATCAAGTGGCACTACCGATGTATATTGTATAATTTATCCAAAGACGCACCCAGTTCATAACATAGCTTGATTACAACAAGAATTGTCGGATTTGCCTTTCTGTTTTCAATCATATTTAAGTATTTGGTCGAAATTCCCGCACGCTCGGCAAGTTCATCCTGCGAAATTCTCTTTTGCAATCTTAAAATTCTTAAATTATCCGAAATACTGTCTAAAATCTCTTTGTCGTCCATGATATTATTTTATGGAACTTGACAACTTAATAATATCCACTAAAATTCATGTTTATGAACTATATTTCATTATTTAGAACAATATTAGGATTATATGAAAAATACTAGAAAAATAAAGGCTTTTACCTTGGCGGAAGTATTAATTACTCTTGCAATTATCGGCGTTGTGGCGGCGCTTGCAATGCCCGCCGTTTTATCAAACGCACAACAGACGGAATTCAGGACAGGTTTAAGAAAAGCAATCTCGGTTCTAAACAGCGCAATTACATTAAACATTGCGCTTGAAGGCGAATCACCGTATGATAACGCCAATTTATTTTCTTACCTTCAAAGACATATGAGCATTTTAAGGTCAACATATTATCTGGATAAAGAATATGCGGTAAGAATCCCTTCAATGGGCTCCGAAGGCGGCGGTATTTATCACAATGCGGCATTTTATACGGCAGACGGAATGAGATTTGAATTCAGAAGATGGAACAATTACGAAACAAGACCCACATTATATGAATCGGGAATTGAACCCTGTTATGGTTCAACAATAACGAACGTTAACGATGTCGGAACCCTTTGCGGCGGGTGCGGCTCTTTCGGGCTTAAGCACAATCCCGACGAAACAACAAAGCCCCCTTGCTTAATTTCGGTTGACATTAACGGCGACAGAAAACCAAACCCCGTTAATATAAACTGTAAAGATATGAATTGCGCAACAATTCCAAAATATTCGGATGCAACGGGAACCCATTTGAGCGATATGTTTACAATCATAATAACGGATAGAGAAGCAATACCTTTTGGCGTTGCAGCTCAAAGAGCCATGTACGGCGGAAAAAAATAAAAATTACAGCCTTTAAACTAAAGGCTGTAATTTAAAATATCTTGATTTTTATTCCGTAATTGCGCCTTTGTCTGCGCCCGATACGGTTTTTGCATATTTGGTCAAATATCCTTTTTCAACGTCTTTTGTTTTCGGAACGAAATTTGCCCTTCTTTTTTGAATTTCTTCTTCGCTGACTAAAAGATCAATCGTTCTTTTATTTATATCGATTTTTATTCTGTCGCCGTCTTGAATTATGCCGATTATGCCGTAATCCAAAGCCTCGGGGCAAATGTGCCCGATGCATAACCCCCTTGTGCCGCCCGAAAATCTGCCGTCTGTTATAAGGGCGCATTTTTTGCCGAGCCCCTTCCCGACCAACAATGATGTCGGCGCAAGCATTTCTCTCATGCCGGGTCCGCCTTTAGGGCCCTCATATCTTATAACGACAACATCTCCCGCTTTTACTATATCATCTTCAATGGCTTTCATTGCATCTTCTTCTCTGTCGTAACATTTTGCGCTGCCTTCAAATTCAAAACATTCTTCCGCAACGCCCGAAATTTTAACAACGGCGCCCGATTGTGCAAGGTTGCCGTGCAATATGGCAAGCCCCGGGTTTTTTGTTATAGGGTTATCAAACGGTTTTATGACTTCATCATTCACCCAGGCATTTTTTGCCCTGTCTTCAACCGTTTTTCCTTCAACATTTATCGTGTTTTTTAATTCAGGGGTCTTATTCCATAAATTTTTAAGTGCGCCCGAAATTCCGCCTGCCATATCAAAATCCGTCATGGTTAAAGTTGCCGAAGGGTCAAGTTTTATCAGCTGGGGAATTTTAAAGCTCAATTCTTCAAAATCATCCAATGTAATATCAACCCCCGCCGTATTTGCAATTGCAAGAAGGTGTAAAATGGAATTGGTGGAACCGCCCAGTGCAAGGTCAACCACAATTGCGTTTCTCATTGAATCTTTTGTAATTATATCTTTCGGACATATATTATTTCTGACCAAATCCACCGCCAAAAACCCCGAATCAAAAGCAATTCTTCTTTTTTTGGATGAAACGCATGATGCGGTTGCACACCCTTCAAGGCTCAAGCCCATAACTTCCGTTAAACAGGCAAGAGTATTTGCGGTATATAACCCCTGGCAGGCGCCCATAGTAGGACATGCATAATGTTCCATTTCATGGAGTCTTTCTTCATTAAATTCGCCCGCTCTGTATCTTCCGACAGCTTCGGATGAACCTCTTATGAAGGTTAATTTTTCACCCTTGCAAAAGCCGTCCAATGAAGGACCCGCCGTTACGACAACGGTCGGAATATTGAGCCTCAGGGCTCCCATAATCATCCCCGGGGTAATCTTATCGCAATTGGTAAGCAAAACAAGCCCGTCTAATTGGTGTGCACCCGCAACGGATTCAACGCAATCGGCAATTAAATCGCGGCTCGGAAGAGAATATCTCATGCCCGAATGCCCCATTGAAATCCCGTCGCAAATGGCGGGTGTACCGAATATATAAGCCTGACCGCCGTTTGAATGAATTCCTTTTTCGATTTGTCTTTCCAAATCTCTCATACCGATATGCCCAGGCACCAAATCCGAAAAACTTGAAGCAATTCCTATAAAAGGTTTTTCAATGTTTTTATCGGAAAGCCCTCCCGCATATAACAACGCCCTGTGCGGCGCATGGGCAATTCCTTTTTTAACAGCATCAGATTTCATTCAAAACTCCTTATCTTAAAATTATTTCGATAGATAAATTATAATATAAAATACAAAAAATGCCTCTTTAAATGCACGTATAAATTGCACTAAAGAAGCATTTTACAATTATTTTAAATATATTACATTTTGACAAGCCCCTCTTTAATTGCTTTTACTGCCGCCTGAACCCTGTCATCAACGCATAGTTTTTGCAAAATCGAACAAACGTGCGCTTTTGCGGTATGCACCGAAACTATTAATTCTTTTGCAATTTCGGTGTTTGATTTTCCTTTTACAAGAAGTTTTAAGACTTCCTGTTCTCTTTCGGTTAAATGCCCCTTGTTATCCTGATTTTCCTGTTTATAGATTAATTGCGTGTTTTCAGGCTTTGGAAACAGTTTCAATGCAATCATGCATACGTTTGAATCAATCCAGCAGGCGCCCCTTTTAACCGAACGAATAACATCCGCCAGAGTGTCGGGGTCAATATCTTTAAGGCAATACCCCGTTGCCCCTGCACCGAGCGCCGCTATTACTTCTTCATCCCTGTCATGAGAAGTTAAAACAATGACTTTAATATCATCATACGTCTCTTTTAACTTAATGGTTGCCTCAAGCCCGTTCATATAAGGAAGCCCCAGATCCATAATAACGACATCCGGTTTTTGTTTTTCCATTAATTCAAATGCTTCTTCGGCGCTTTCCGCTTCCGATATTACTTCAATATCTTCATAATCATTTAATGCACACCTCAAACCGACTCTTGTCAATTTGTAATCTTCAACGATTAACACTTTAATTGTTTTTGATTCAACCAATGTACTCATACACTTTTTGTCTCCCGTTTAAATGTTTAATATAAATCATATTTAAGTCTTTATTGTTCTTTTAAACTAATTCTACGATTATTTCTTTTTACGTCATATTAGCCTTACGGGCATATTTTACGTCTGTTGTACTAGCCTTGTGGATTAATAAGCGGCAAAAAACGGTAAAATGTGCTATAATCCCTTCTATGGGATTATTTGATTTTTTATTCGCTTCAAAAAAAGAAAATAAAAAGCCTGCGCATAAACTTGTTAATCTAAACGGTGTCAGGTTCAAATATTCTAAAAATAAAAAATCAAAATCCATAAAAATAACCGTAAAAGACCCGCAAACGGTTAATATCTCCCTCCCCTTCAATTGTTCTTATAAAACCGCAATGGATTTTGTATACGACAAAATGAACTGGATTCAAAAAAACCTTGAACTTTTTGAATTTAAGAAAATAGATGAAAATCACAAAACAAAAACAAACAATTTTATAGTCCAAAGAGCAATAATACAAAAACCCGTAATAAAAAGTCAAAAAGGAATAATAAGCTTTATATATCCTTTTGATAAAGATTTTTATTCAAACGAAATTCAATCTGAAGCAAAAAAAGCCTTAAAAAAAGCCCTTTATCTTGAAGCAAAAGAATACCTCCCCAAAAGACTTAATGAAATTGCGGAAAAATTCGGTTTCAAATACAACAAACTTTCCTTAAAAAGCCATAAAACAAGATGGGGAAGCTGTTCATACAAAAACAACATAAATCTGAACATAAATTTAATGAACCTTGAAGATGATTTTATCGACTATGTTTTAATTCACGAACTGGCGCACACGGTTGAAAAAAACCACAAAGAAAATTTTTGGAAAATCGTTAATACATGTATGCCGAATGCCGGAGAAATAAGGAAAAAATTAAAAAAGATTTCACCCGTTGTTTAATTTCTTAATTTTAAAAAATAATCGTTCAATATTTTTTTACATTCATCTTCTTTTATTCCGCCGTATACATTGACTTTATTCGGCGCAATATTATTTAAATTTATCTTTGATCCGAAAGCGCCGTATTTTAAGTCATAGGCGCCGAAATATACATTATGCACTCTTGAATTGATAATTGCCCAGGCGCACATCGGGCAGGGTTCTAAAGTTACATATATATTGCACCCTTCAAGGCGCCAGTTGTTTATTTTCCTGCCTGCGGCAACAAGCGCCTCAATTTCGGCATGAGATGATACATTATTTGTTTTTTCTCTTAAATTAAAACTTTTTGCTACAATTTCGCCGTTTTTTTCAATAACGCACCCGACGGGGATATCGCCTCCAGACTTTTTTGCTTCTTCAATTGCAATGCTCATAAAATAATCAATATTATTCACTTTCAAACGCCCTGTCAAAAAAATTCAAGCTTACGGTAAATCTGCCGTCTTCGTTTTTGGCGTTTACTTTTATATGCATCGCATCGCAAAGCCCTTTTACGATATAAAGCCCGAGCCCCGTTCCTCTTGTTGTTCTTGTTAATTCCGAATCAAGACGTATAAATTTATCGTATAATTTTTCCATCATCTCATCGGGAATTTCTTCGGATTTATTTGAAATCGAAAAAAGAACGCCTGCGTCCGTATTTTTCATTTTAATTAAAATGGGTTCATTATCAATATTATATTTAACCGCATTGTCGCATAAGTTAATTATTATTTGAATAAGCCTGTCATAATCGGCAAAAACATTCTTCAAATTTTCATCGGCTTCAACCTTAAACTCTGTATTTTTTGTGTTTGCATATTCAACGCACAATTCAACGACTTTTGGAAGTTCCACCCTCTCGGGGCGGATTGATAAATGGAAACTTTCAATATCGGGGATTGTAAGAAGGTCGTCCACCATTCTTGATAACCTTTGCGCCTGCTGTTTTATAATATGCAGCGATTTAAACTTCATCTCGTCATCAATTTTGATATCCTGTCTCATTAATCTGCTTGAATAACCTATAATACTTGTTAGAGGAGTTCTGAATTCATGGCTTATGGCGCTGACCAGACTGTCCCTGTAATCATTTAATCTTTTTAATTCAATATTTTTTCTTGATAATTCACTGTATGATTGAGAAACTTTTTGTGTCATATAATTAAATTCTTTTTCAAGAAACACAATTTCATGGGGTGTAAATATACTTTTTAAAAGCCTTATTTTCCTGTCGTAGCTTCCTTTGGATATGGCAATTATTCCTTTAAACAGCTGTCTTATATTTATATAAAGATAATATGTATAAAGTCCGACTATAAATAAAATGCATCCTGCGGCAACAAGAAGGCTTAAAATAATTTTTCCCCTTGCTCTGTCTATCGTATTAACCGTAACCGACGGGTGCGTTTCAACAACGACTGTCCAATTCGGATTTGTGATTTGATAATAGGCAAGAGGCTGATTTTTGATTTTTGAAAATAATTCGCCGGTGTTTTCTTCCCTGTCTTTGGGAAGTGCCGACAAAATATTCGATATATCGTTTTGAAGCGCATTGTTTGTTGCAATCAAAAGCATATCATCATCAAAAATATAAATATACTGCATCAAATTATACGCATCGTCGTTTATCGCCTTATCAAGCCCTATCATATACAGTTCGCCCGACAAAACGTATCTGTCGTTAATTTTTGCATACAATTTAACGGTTTTATTAAGCGGATTATAATCAAATTTATCTTCGGTATTTGAATTTGAAGATATTATTTTTAAATTTTTATACTTCCCCGATTTCTTTTCAATATTTTCAAGATATTTTTTCCCCGAA
>DVJH01000137.1 GCA_018710795.1 Candidatus Galligastranaerophilus gallistercoris
TGGCCAGGCCCTTGTACAAAACGGAGGCAGAAACGGTGTCTCCCTCAACGCAGGCTTAAGGTGGGCTGTTGGCAGGGGTAAATGATGATTAAATAAATTGTAAAATTCAAGTTTATGAAACCCTTATTTTATTTGCAAAAATGCCTAAAATGCGCTATTATAAAATAACAGTCTGTTGGGGGTCAAAATAGTAATGGAAAGTAAAAAAATTGCAATCGGATCCGACCATGGCGGGTTTAATTTAAAAGAAACAATTAAAGAATATTTAAAAACCCATGGAATCGAATTTGTCGATTTCGGCATTTATACTAAAGAGGCTTGCGATTATCCCATTGTTGCAAAAGCCGTTGCAAACGAAGTTGCTTCCGGTAAATGTGATAAAGGAATTTTGGTATGCGGAACCGGAATCGGTATGGCGCTTGCTGCAAACAAAGTTCACGGCATAAGAGCGGTTTCGCTTGAAAACACATATTCTGCCCGTGTTTCGAGAGCTCATAATAATGCAAATATTTTATGCCTTGGTGAAAGAGTCATAGGCGAGCATTTGGCTCTCGATATAGTTGATATGTGGCTCAAAACCGGTTTTGAAGGCGGCAGACACAAACGGCGCGTTGATATGATTGAATAAACTTTAATTAAAACGCTTCTTTAAAGAAGCGTTTTTTTTATGTTAAAAACTTGCTTCAAACTCTGTTTTTATTTTATACTTACGTTGTAATTCAGAGGGATTTAAAATGGACGACAGAGAAATAATATTGGGACAATATAAAGTATACAGCGAGGCAAAAGAAAACTTTATCAACAGGCATTTTGCGACAAACCGTTTTTATTTTGTATTTTCTTTCACACTCCTTGCCGCAACATACATTTTTTATGCATTTTCACCCGGCGTTGTGCCTTTAATCATAACGGCGGCTTTCGGCATGGTAGTTTCGATTTTATGGTGGCTTAATATTGATTCTTATCAGATTTTGATTAAAGTAAAATATGCAAAAGTTCTTGAATATCTTGAAACGAAATTGCCCGAATCTCCGTATAATAAAGAATTTAAAGAAACGCAAGCATTGAAAAAATCTAAAAATATTGTTTTTGCGGACGTGCAAAAAGGTTTTGCTTCGCTTGTTTTTGTTGTATTTTTGATTATTTTTGTTATGGCTTCGACGCTTGCAATTAAAAACGGCGTAACCGTTTTCTAAATTGGAATTAAAAGTTTTAAGCCCTTCCTTGTTTTGAGGAAGGGCTTATTTCACACAAAGCATTATTTTTTAAAAGTTATAAAGGTATGAATTCTTAAAAATCGGGGAAAAAAAAGGGTATTTCTACCCATTCGCATACTATCCGAAGCATTAACAACAATATTAATATACTCCATTTTGCTTTCTATTGCAACCTTTGTTACAAAATGTTAAAGAGAAAAGCGGTTTTTTTACCCGTTTTTTCTCCCGTAATAAGCCTTTTGGAAAATTTTCGCCTCAATCGGCTAATGATAATATCTTATAGGTTAATAGCCGAACAGGTAATTGTCATATAAGATTAGTTTGTATAAAACTTTCCCCGCTTTTAAGGAGTTTAATATGGATTATATCAATTTTTATACGACCCTGCCGCCTAAAATTTATATTAAGCTTGAAAGTGAATCCCATAAAACCAGGATGACTAAAAATGAAATTATTATCCAAGCTTTAATGTGTTCTTTATTTACTGATAACAAGGCTTTTGCGCCTAAAAAAAATGCCGGTTTTAATAACTTTTATAATTAATTTAGATAGGAAAAGAAATTCAATTATAAAAGAAAGGAATTTTTTGATGGAAGAAAATTTATTGCCGCCCGAGGGCAGCGATGATGAAAAGCTCTATTCGAAAAAAGAGTTTGAAGAAATGAAACAAGAGCTTGAAGAATCATTTTTAAAAAAAGAAGAAGAACTTAAAGAAAGAATTGAAAAAGAATGCAAAAAGGCAAATATGTCCGAATTGGAAATTGCATTGGATGAATTAAACGAAATAAAGGAAAAATATAAACAAAAAGAAAATGAATGCCTGATGGCAAGCCAAAAAGAAGATACAATCGAAAAACTGAAATCGAAAAATCTTGATTCTTCCGTTTTACAACTCGTGTACACGCCTTTGGATATGACTTCAACCGAAGAAAAAATAGAAATTTTAAATAAATATACGGAAAAAATAAAAGAAGAAATATATAAAAGTTGTATTAATGCGCCCCTGCCTCTTATTTCAAAAGAAAACGCAAAAGCAGATGCTTTTATTGAAGGGTTTGAAACAAATAAATTATAAAAATGAAAGGAAATTAAAATGACTGTTAATTTAGCGCAAAAGTATTCGTCAAAAGTGGATGAAAGATTTAAACTGGGTTCTCTGACCGCTTCCGTTATAAATTATGATTACGACTGGACGGGCGTGGATACGGTTAAGGTTTATTCGGTTGAAACCGCCGATTTATCAAATTACACAAAATCCGGTTCTCAAAGATACGGCACCCCCGATGAACTTTCGGATTCTCTTCAATCGTTGACATTATCTCAAGACAAAGCATTTACCTTTACCATTGATAAAGCATATGAACTCGAGCAGGAAGGTATAAAATCGGCAGGTGCCGCATTAAGACGCCAGCTTGATGAGGTTGTTATCCCCGAAATTGATACATACAGAATTTCAAAGCTGATATCGGGAGCAAAAACTACTGCAACTGCGACAATTACAAAAACCAATGCATACGAACAATTTTTGACGGCAATGGAAACGCTCTCCAACGACAAGGTTCCCTTAATCGGAAGAGTTGCCCTCGTTTCCCCTTCTTTTTACAAGTTTTTAAAGCTGGATGATACGTTTATAAAAAATTCCGATTTGGGTCAGGAAGTTTTGTTTAACGGACAGGTGGGCAAAATTGACGGAGTTCCCGTTATTGTTGCACCTTCAAGTTATTTAACGACAGGGGTTAATTTTATTGTAACCCATCCGAGCGCCCT
>DVJH01000138.1 GCA_018710795.1 Candidatus Galligastranaerophilus gallistercoris
TAAACGCCTTTTTCTTTATGCAAAATTGAATACGGAGATTTTTGAAAAGTGATAAGAACGCTTTTTATGCCGCATTTTTTTGCACATTCAACCGTTTTTTCTATTAAAATCCGATGTGCATAATGGACGCCGTCAAAAAAACCGAGAGCAAGCGCCGAGTTTTTGTTTTCGTCTAAATTGTAATAAACTCCCATTTTATTTGTCCGAATTTTCGCTTTTTTGTTGTTTTTGCTTATATTTATGATTTTTTTTGGGTGAGCGCTGCTGGGTTAAATCGTTCTTTTGCTGTAATCTTCTGACAGACAGAACATCTTGCATTGATTGAAGATTTGTTATTATTTTTTTCAGCGTTTCAATATCCGATAATTCAATACCGAGATCAATTATGCCGAATTTTTTATTTTTTGAGTAGCTGTAAGCGTATGAAACGTTTGTGTTTGTGTCGGCAATTTTTGTTAAAACATCTTTTAGAAGTCCGACACGCTCCTGTGCTTCAATTCTTAAATGGGCAACGTATGTACCCTGAGAAACGTTATCCGCCCAGCGTATATCCATCATTCTGTTCGGATCAATATCAAAAAGACATTTGCAATCAAGCCTGTGAACGGAAACTCCTCTTGATCTGGTAACAACGCCTACGATGGGTTCCCCCGGCAGAGGCGAACAGCATTTTGCCAGAGACCAAACCATATCTTCAAGCCCTATAATATCATTTTTCTTTGAAGCTTTTTTCTTTTTATAGGTTTCTGTTTGGTGGTCAATTTCCGTGATATCTTTTGCTTTCGGCTTCTGGATTTTATTTAAAACTTTTCTGAGCGTGGTCTCGCCGTAACCTAATGCCGCAAACAAATCATCCGCCGCTTTATAGTTCATCTCTCTTGCGGTTCTGTCTATTTCACCGGATTTTAAAAGCTCGTCAAAAACAGGTTTTGTAAGTTCAGCCTCAAGATTTGAACGCCCGATTTCAACATTATCTTCTCTTTTATATTTTTTAAACCAGGCTCTGATTTTGCCCGAAGCATTTTTGGTTGCAATAAAATCAAGCCAGTCGATTTTGGGCATACATTGTTTTGAAGTTAAAATTTCTACTATATCGCCGTTTTGAAGTTTGGTATCCAACTGGACTATTCTTCCGTTTACAAGAGCGCCTACGGTTCTGTGGCCGACTTCGGTATGAATTCTGTATGCAAAATCCACGGGTGTTGAACCGAAAGGAAGGTCAATAACGTCTCCTGCCGGAGTAAAAGTAAAGACCTGATCGGAAAATAAATCCAATTTAACGGATTCGACAAATTCTTTTGCATCGGTTTCGTCTTTTGAAATTTCAATCAGTTTTCGCATCCAGTTAAACTTGACGTCGTTTGAATTTTCCGCCTTAACGGAACCCGATTCTTTGTATCTCCAGTGCGCCGCAAGACCGTATTCCGCAACTTCGTGCATTTCTTTTGTTCTGATTTGAATTTCAAAAGGTTTATTTTTTAAACCGATAACGGATGTATGCAATGAACGGTACATATTGCCTTTAGGCATTGCGATATAATCTTTAAAACGCCCCGGGATGGGCTTAAACTGGGAATGAATAATTCCGAGTGCATTATAGCAATCTTTTTCATCGTCCACGATAACTCTGATTGCCACAATGTCATACAATTGGTCAAAGGAAACATTTTGCCTGCGCATTTTATTATAGATGGAATAATAATGCTTTGCTCTGCCATAAATTGTTGCTTTTATTCCGTTTTCATCAAGATGTTTTTTTGTAATTTCAATTAAAGAATTAACAAGCGCATCTCTTTCGTTTTTTGTTTGAGCAACAAGCTTTGCGATTTGATAATATTTTTCGGGGTCAATATATCTTAAAGACAAATCCTCAAGTTCCGCCTTCATTTTCCCGATACCGAGGCGGTTAGCCAGAGGAGCAAAAATATCAAGAGTTTCCTGCGCTATTCTTTTTTGCTTGTTTGCCGCCATATAATTCAATGTACGCATATTATGAAGCCTGTCTGCAAGTTTTAAGAATATGATTCTGACATCTTCCGCCATTGCAATAAACATTCTTCTGAAGTTTTCGGCTTGTCTTTCTTCTTTTGATTTAAATTGATATTTACCGAGTTTTGTAACACCCTGAACAAGTTTTAAAACATCTTCGCCAAAGTTTTTAACTATTTCATCGGGGCTTGTGTCCGTGTCTTCCAAAATATCGTGCAAAAAAGCGGCAACGATTGTATGGGTATCCATTTTTAAATCCGCAAGAATTTTTGCAACTTCAATGGGGTGAATTATATAAGGTTCTTCCGAGATTCTATACTGTCCTTCATGAAGTTTCGCCGCAAAAAGATACGCCTGCTCAATCTGCTCAATATCCTCGGGGCGGCGGTTTTGAGACATCAGGATATGTTTAACTTCAAGAAAATGTGTCAGATGAGTAGTCATTAAGCCAAATCATGCCTTATAATAACGCATGGGTTATTCTACACCTTTTTTATAAAATTTGCCATAAACTATTGAAAGTATTTTTAAATATGGAAAAAAACGTCATCGAAAAACTGAAAGAAAAAATTAATTCATCGGGTGAAAAATTTATTTTGAACATAAAAGTAATTGCGAGTGCCAAAAAAAATTCAATTGAAGAATACGAAGGAGAAATAATTAAAATTAAAATAAATAAACCCGCCGTCGAAGGAAAAGCAAATAAGGCAATTATAGAGTATCTTTCGGAGATTTTAAACATCCCCAAAAATAATATATCCATATTAAAAGGGGAAAAAAATTCTCTAAAAAGCTTGCAGATTATACCAAAAAGTCCTATAATCAATCATGTTAAGGAAGGCTAGAAAAAAGATGTTAAGAAACAATACAATTTCTTAACAAAAGTCATTAAAAATGACAATTAATTATATGTTCTTACTTGTATTACATGTAAATATTGAATTGAAGGCTTAGAAGTGAGCTCGAACAATAAACCCCAAAACAGTGAAGCGACAGATAAACAGGGTTCAAATACCGAAAAGAAAATCAAGGGTGCGCAAAAAATAAGCACAATACTGACTAACCCCATAATGTCGGGCGGCCCCATCAGTACAAGAACCTCTGCCAATAAACTGTACTCGGCAGGCTCTACCAGAGGGCACCTTGCAAAACAGGCGAACGTCGGGTTTCAGGAAATTATGCGCCTTGTAAACGATGCGTTTTTAATCAAAAACGATTTGGCGCAGCTTTTCTATTCGCTAAACAGCATTCTTGTAAACAAACTGCAGGTTAATTTTACGGCAATGGGGCTTTATAACAAGCATTCAAACTGTGTAAACATAAAGCTTATAGATAAAATCGGCTCGACCTATACAACAAAAACAATCATGACGGACGAAAATAACCCCGTGGTTAAAGCCGTCAAAACCAAAAAAACGGTAACAACACAGGATACCGGATTTTTAAGCTCCTGGTATCAAACACACTCTTCCACCGCAATAATCCCGATGATGGCAATTGATGAGTGCGTGGGCGTATATATCGTAGGAAATTATCACATAAGCGCAACAATAGAATTTTGCCAGTTGATTGCAAATACTCTGGGTCTGTTTGCCCAGACAAAAAATCTTCTTGAACTGGTTGAAACAAATTCCGATACCGATTCTCTGACCGGTCTTGCAAACCATAAACATCTTCAGGAAGAACTTCACAGACAAATTCAATCATGCGAACATTCGGGCAACGTTTTATCTGTTTTAATAGTTGACGTTGCAAATATATCAAGAATAAACAGAGATTTAGGTCATGCCAGAGGCGATGAAGTCATCAAAACGGTTGCGCAAAAAATTAAGCAAAATATAAGGAATACCGATTTTGCGGGCAGATACGGCGGCGATGAAATTGCGGTTATAATGCCCAATACAAGTTCCGATGAAGCAAAATACATAGCGGAATATTTATCTTACGTAATATCCTGCGTTTATATTGATGATGTCGGACCTATTAAAGTTTCAATGGGTATCTCAACATACCCGAAATCTTCCGAAAGTCAGGAAAAGCTTCTTGTTCTTGCGGAACAGGCAATGTATATTTCAAAAGGAAAATCTCAGGAATCGGGCAATTGCAAGGTAATTACAAGTGAAGATTACAATTTCTGGGATGACGAAGCGCTTAAATGCTTTGCGGAAGTATTAACCAAAAAACACGCACAGATAGGCGTTCAGTTTGAAGATGAATTAATTAACAAATTCCATAACGAACAAATTATATCAAATTCGCATCTTTTGGATGTCGTTACATCTCTTGCAAATACGATTGATGCCAAAGATACATATACAAAAGGCCACTCGACGTTCGTTTCAAGATACTCGGAAGCTCTTGCAAGGGCAATCGGATTACCGGAGGCTGAAGTTGAGCGTATAAGATTGGGTGCATTATTACATGATATAGGAAAAATCGGAATCCCGGAAAACGTATTAAGAAAACCGACCATGTTGACCGATGAAGAATGGGAAATTATGAAACAGCACCCCGTTATAGGTGCAGAAAAAGTTTTGGCACCCAATGAATCTTTAAGAGATTTAATCCCCATGGTTAAATATCACCATGAACACTGGGACGGTTCCGGGTATCCGTACGGACTTAAAGGAGAAGAAATTCCTTTGTCTGCAAGAATTGTTGCAATCGCTGACGCATACCATGCTCTGGTATCGGACAGGCCCTACAGAAAGGGTCTCGGGGTTGAGAAGGCTTGCGAAATTTTAAAATTAGGCGCAAACGTTCAATGGGATAAAGAACTTGTAAGACAATTCGTTATCATTGCGCCGAGCCTGTCTACAAGCGTTTAAGAATGATGATAATATTCGATTTCATCGTTTATATCAAGTTTCCTTGCATCTTTTTTAAATATTTTTGATTTATGGATGGATAATCTTGCAAGAAAATATGATAAGCTGACCCCCAAAACACCGAAGCCGTATTTAATGGAACGTTTTAAATTAATCGAGCTTGCATCGGGGAAATATTTAGTCGGGCATGAAATCTCGCCCACATTAAACCCGTGATAAAAAGTCAGCGCAAGCATTTCGTTATCAAAAACAAAATCATTGTCGCATTCTTTCAGCGGAAGCGTTTCTAAGACTTCTCTGCTGAATGCTCTAAAACCAGTGTGGTATTCGGATAAATTCTGTCCCATAAAAATATTTTGAAATAAAGTCAAACATTTATTTGCGATGAATTTATACAAAGGCATGCCGCCTTTAAGAGCCGAGTTGGTCAGCATTCTTGAAGCAATTGCGGCGTCGTATTCGCCGAATGCAATCATACATGCCATGGCAGGAACGAGTTTCGGCGTGTATTGATAATCGGGATGAACCATTATAACAATATCGGCGCCTTCTTTAAGAGCCGCAAGGTAGCATGATTTTTGATTTCCGCCGTAGCCCAGATTTTCTTTATGAACAATTGTTGTTATATTAAGCTTCTTTGCAACTTCTTTGGTATTATCTTTGGAATTATCGTCAACAAGAATGACTTTATCCACAAGGTCTTTATAAATTTCATCGTACGTTGCCTGAAGCGTTTTTTCCGCATTGTATGCAGGCATAACGACAACAACTTTTTTACCGTTTATCATAAATAAATCTTCCACCAAAAAATAAATTCAAGGATATAATAGCACAAAAGCGGAAAGCTTATCAATATAAAGGTTCAAACTCAAGAGGCCTGGTTTGTTCCATTTTAAGATACCCCAAAAGCGTCAGGTCCAAATTTGCATAAATTATTTTTATAAAGCCGTTATTGAGCGCTTCCGCTCTGCCGTAAACAATGGCGGGGGCTTTTTCATCTTCGCTTATCGGGCGTGCTATAACGGTTGCGATTTGTTTGTTTGCACCCTGCATTAATTCAAGTTTATATCCGTTATCTTCTTTTTTGCATTCAATTTGATAATATCCGACATTTACTCTGTTTCCGAAAGAATCATATGCCGTTGATGTTATTAAAACGGTCGGTTTTTCTTCGGGAACGTCTTTGAGCCTTAAAGGCTGATTGGAAGGATTTTCATATTTTGTTTTAAAAGCTTTATCGTATTTTAATTTATCTTTTTCAAAAAACTTAAAGATTTTGGTAAAAACGCCTTCTCTCGGGTTTTCCAATCTTTCCATCACATCTTCAAATTCTTTGTTTGTTGTCGGGTTGGGGTCCGAAAAAGCGTTATTTATAAACTGCATATCCACTGCGTCCGTAATATCGGCAGCGTATACGGGCAGATTCAAAAAAGTAAAAATAACGGCAACGGCAAAAACATGTTTCATAACTTTAAATATAATGTTTTTTTGCTGAATTTCAACCAGAATTATCGATTTTACTCTTTTAGAAGTAGAAAAAATTATTTAAGCAAAGATTCTGATTTTATTTCGGGTTTTTTAAAATTATTTTTAAATTTTGAAATATATTCTTTAATTTTGGAAAATCTCGGAAGTTTAAAATCTTTACTTTTTAAACCTTTAACCGCAGCAAAAGCACCGAGCCCCAGAACACCCAGAAGAAGCAGCGAAGAAAAAGCATTGTTTGCTTTATTTGCGGATGTTTCCGATTTATTGTTTCCGTTGTTTAAAACGGTTTGATTTACGGGATTTTGATTTGTTTGATTTAATCCTCCGGAAGGATTTTGCAGAGAAAAAGAATCTTCACCGAACACGTATTTATTTATATCAAATCCTACAATTGAAGATGCCCTGTCGGACGCATCCGGAAGCATGGCGCCGTAGCCTGTTTGGTTTTGAACGGGTGTTGTCTGCAACATAATCAAACCTTCTTTCGCAATTTTTAAAAGCTAAAGAAAATAAAACAAAACACGGTTACAAATTGCCACATTTCATTTTTTTTGTTAAAAAAAGTATATGAAAATTGCAATAATTCACCACGGGTGCGCTAAAAATTTAATAGATACCGAATTAATGGCGGGAAAGCTGATTGAAAGAGGACATGAAGTAACGCTTGATGCTTACGCAACCGATGCGGATTATATTATCGTAAACACCTGCTCATTTATATTTGATGCGGAAGAAGAGAGCATATCAAGCATTTTTGATATGATTGATACGGGTAAAAGAGTTATAATAACGGGGTGCCTTCCCCAAAAACACCAAAAACATTTAAAAAAGTTGATTTCTGAAGCATGGGGGTTCATCGGCACTGCCGATATCGATAAAATAGCGGATTTAATTGAAGCGGATAAAGAATTTTATTATGTAAGCGAAAAGCCGTTATGTAAATACCCTGAAAACATTAAAAGAGCGCAAATTACGGTCGGCTCAAGCTCTTATATTAAAATTGCCGAAGGGTGCAACTATTCATGCGGATACTGCGTCATTCCGAAATTAAGAGGAAAGTATATCTCCCGCCCGATTGAAAACATTGTATGCGAAGCAAAAGAACTGGCAAATAAAGGCGTCAATGAAATCATTTTAATTGCACAGGATACGTCATGCTACGGTATGGATTTATACAAAAAACCAAGCCTCGATAAATTGCTCTACGAACTTGATAAAATCAAAAATATAGGCTGGATAAGAGTTTTATATACATACCCGACTAATTTTACAAACGGATTAATTAAAGCGTATAAAGAAATCGACAGAGTTGTTAAATATATAGATATTCCCCTTCAGCATTCACACCCCGATATTTTAAAAGCAATGAGGCGCCCCGTTGTTAACGGTTTGGAATTTATCAATAAATTGAGAGATGAAATCAATAATCTTGCAATAAGAACAACGCTTATAACGGGTTACCCCACGGAAGAAGAAAAACATTTCGAGCATTTATATAATTTTGTAAAAGAAGCCGAATTTGACCGCCTCGGGGTTTTTGAATTTTCAAAAGAAAAAGGAACGTATGCGTACAATTTAAAACCTCAGGTGCCAAAAAAAATTAAAGCAAAAAGAAAAGATTTGATTTTAAAATTACAAAAAGAAATTTCAAACAAATTAAACGAAAAAATGATAGGGAAAAAAATTCCCTCAATCATTGAAACAATACAAAGCGACGGGCTTGCAATCGCAAGAACGTATAAAGATGCACCCGATGTTGACGGGCTTATATTTATTAACACGGACAAAGTTTTAATCCCAGGGGATATATATGATGTTGAAGTAACATCATATTCAGATTATGACCTGTACGGCAAAATTTAAAATTTTTCAACGTTATATTTGTGGTATAAAATAAAAACTACAAATCATAAAGGCAAATAAATGCAGGTAAATTTTAAAGGGGTATATCAGCTCTCGCTTCCCGAATCATACGGTTATAAAAAACAAGACAGGCAAAAACGGGCATTTTTGGACACCCTTAACAATAAAGAGAGCAAAAAAGCATACTATACAAAAAAAGAAGAAGATGAAATAAAAAGCTTTTTTCTTCGGGCAGATAGAGAATATATCGTCCCTAAAGGTGCAAAAGAACCGAACAATGAAGGAGCCTGCACATTTCATTATAAGGGGGATGAATACCTTTTAACGGGAAACGACAAAAAAACATATAAAACGATAAGGACAATGTTCCACGGTAAAAAAGTAAATTTAAAAAAATTGTCCGAATTTAAAAATGCGCTTTTAGAAGATGCAAAGGATAAAAACAATTACGGCTCACTTGCGCTTGATTCAACAGACGGCAGAAAACTTGACATAATTTCTTTGAGCCGTCCTTATAAACCGAACAGAGACGATATGATAAACGGTGATTATCCCGCATATTATAATGCCGGAATAATTATATAATATATAAATGCACGATTTTCTCATTTAAAAATTTTGTGATACAATCATGGAAAAGATAATCTTTAAGGGCGATTAGCTCAGTTGGTAGAGCACTTGAACGACATTCAAGGGGTCACAGGTTCGAGCCCTGTATCGCCCAAACTTTTGCAGGACGAAATGAATGACAGGCAGTGTGCCTGACATTTATGGAGTTATTGATAGCCGCCGTTGCGCAACGGAAAGCGACCGGCAGGAAGCGATTAGCGGAGCGGACAAATCTTTGATTTGACAGGCGGCAGATGAAGTTTAGAAGGCGAAGAACCTCTTTTTCAGCGCATAAATTCAGTGCTTAATTTATTTTTATCGGGCGGAAGTTTTAAAATTCAGGGGTTAAATTTAATGAATAATATATTAATTTCAATTATATCTTTTTTGTTCGGAGCGATTATAACAGGTATTATTTGTTATAAAAAGCTTGCTTTTGAAAAAGAAAAAAATATTTCATTAAATAACGAATTAAATTCCAAAACCGCTCAGTTGACAATCTTAGAGCAAAACAAAACAAATAAAGACGAACTTATCGATTTAATTAAAAAAGAATTTCAGGCAGCTTCAAACGAAGTATTAATCGAAAAACAAAAATCTCTTCAGGAACAAAACCTGACATCTC
>DVJH01000139.1 GCA_018710795.1 Candidatus Galligastranaerophilus gallistercoris
GGGGTTGATAACCGTGTCCCCCGTTAAAAGCCCTACGTTTTTTGTATCAAGCAGATTTCCGTCTTTGTCATACGTGCCGAATAATTTTGCAAAATCAGTATATTTTTCATTGCTTAAAGCCTTCAGGGGGGATAAATATATTACTTTTTTATTGTTTTTTAATGAATCGTCTATAATATATTCCGCAATCAAAGTTTTGCCCGTTCCCGTCGGTGCCGTTACGATTGTTGTTTTGCCCGAAACGGCCGCTTCAATTGCTTCTTTTTGATATTTATCCAGTGTAAATTTTTTATGCCCGTCTTCAAAGGATTGCGGTTTATCCGTTTTGCCCCGGGGTGCATCCAGTGATAATATTCTGTCCATATCAAAATACCCTTCCGTATACGGGTGGGCATTTTTGACGAAACTTTTTCTGTGTGCGCCTTGGACTTGAAATTCCGGATACAAAGTAAGATTATCCGCTCCGAAATTATTTATAAAAGTTTGAAAAGATTGCTCATGAAATGTTTGAGCCTCTCTTTTTTCATCGTTGCGTTTTTTGGATCGTCTTTGAAAGGCGACATCGTTTGCGCTTATTGCATAAATTCTCATTTATAATATCCTTTAAATTAGTGTTTTTTAGCAACTGTAAGCAAAAGCGAAACGGCGGAAAGAATCATTGCGCCGAAACCCAATCCCGCACTTAATTTTCCCGCCGTTAAAGTTTTTTTCCCTCCCGCCTGCACAAGATTTTTTGAACTTTGTGCATTTTGAGAGTATACAGTGTCGTATAAAGAGGCATTGGGCAGCTGATTTGGCGGCGCAACGACTCCGAAATTCAATGCCTCGTTTTTCATATTGGCATTATCGGAAGCATTTGCTTTGAAATATATGCCGGGCAAAGAATTAATTAAACCACACTTCATTTTTTATTTTGCTTTCACTTTCTGCTGTTACACGGATAAAACCCGTAAATGAAAATTATTGCTTTAATTAAAGATATTTTGTTACATCTTGTAATGAGCTTATTGTATGAATATTGAGCTTTGCTTTATTCTGCCTGAACCAGGTTAACTGTCTTTTTGCAAAATTTCTCGTATGCTGTTTTATTTTATCTATAGCTTCATTAAAAGATTTATAAACTCCTTCTTTTAAATCGAAAAATTCTCTGTATCCTATCGTATTATATAAAATTTCATGGTTTTTATATTTTTTTATGTTTTGCTCCCATTCAAAATACAAACCCTCTTTTATCATTAAATCGGTTCTTAAATTAATTTTTTCATACAATTCTTCTCTTGTTATATCTTTCATAAACCATACGGCATCAAATTGTTCGTTTTCTTTTCTTTTATATTCACTCAATTTCATTCCCGTTAATTCAATAAGCTCAATTGAGCGGATAATTTTATCTCTGTTGTTTTTATGAACAAGCTCCGCCCTTTTTTTGTCTTTCGATTTTAAAATTTCGTATAATTCATCGTTTGAAAGTTTGTTTAATTTTTCTCTTAAATTTTTATCCTGTCCGAATTCAATCAAGCTCTTTTCATCCAGCAGGGATTTTATATAAAACCATGTGCCCCCCTGGATAATAATATTTTTCCCTTCGGATTTTATTTTTTCAATCGCTTTTTTTGCGTCTTTAACAAAATCTCCCGCGGAATAAACCCCGTCATCCACGGTTTTAATATCTATAAGGTGATGAATTATTCCTTCTTTTTCTTCTTCTTTGGGTTTAGCCGAAACTATATCCAAATCTTTATATATTATTCTTGAATCGGCAGAAATTATTTCCGCATCAATTTTTTTTGCAAGTTCAATTGCAAGGCTCGTTTTCCCTGATGCGGTCGGTCCCGTTATTACCGTTATCGGTAAAGTTTTTTTCATATACGGAAAATATTAACACAATAACGTATGCTATAAAACTAACCCTTAATACGAGCGCAATAAACATTAAAACGGGATTTATAAAAGAAATTCTTTCAAAAAATACAAGAATAACATGTGAAAACAGAAGAATCAAAAAAATTCCCGCCGAATAAAAAGGTTTTTTGCAAAGGCTTAAAAATCCGTTTTTTAAGCCTGACAGGGGGTTTGCCGTTTTTTCGTTGAAATATACGGAAGGAATTGCATAAAAAGTTAAAAATAAATACAATAAAATTCCGAAATAAACAAATGCATTAAATTTAACAAGAGCTATTAATTCGTTATCGGGCAGCGTTGAAAGATAATTTAAAAGCGCATCCTGATTGCTCATAAGTGCCGCTATGTGTCCGGCGGTTTCTATGGAACCGTTAAAAATATTACTTGCAAGGCTTAATAAACCTCTTATGAAGGCCATAAATAAAATAAAATAAAAAATGACGGGCAGAATATAATTTGCAACCGAAGAGAAAAACCCGATTGAAAACGAGGTATATTTATTTTTCAGGTTTTCTTCGGCGTTGTCGGTTTCTTTAAAAGCCACAAGGCATTTTATCATTCCGAGCCACCCCGCAAAAAACGCACATGTTAAAAGGAATATTAAGATTACCGCAACATAAAAAAGCGGTTTTCCCGCAACAAAAACAACTGCCGATATAAGCCCCGAAAATGCAAGCAGGTATGTTACGAAAAGGAGCATTATATGCGGATTATCAAAAAGTGTTTTAAATGATTTTTTTATACAAAAGTCCATTATTTATCCTCTGGTTTAAAAATTTGCAAATATGAATTTATACTATTAATATTAATTATAAAGCTTATTTAATTACAAGGTATGAAATGTTAAGATTTTCAAAAGACCACAATTTAAAAGGGGCGCTTATCTGCACCGAAGGTATTGACGGTTCCGGCAAAAGTACACAGATTGATTTATTGTACGACTGGTTAAAATCAAAAAATGCGGACGTTATTTTAACAAGGTGGAATTCATCCGATTTAATCGCAAATACGACAAGAAAAGCGAAAAAGAAAAATCTTCTTTCCCCCAGAACATTTTCCCTTCTGCATGCGGTTGATTTTGCGGACAGATTGGAAAAAGTCATAATACCCGCCATGAAAGCAGGGTTTATTGTTCTTGCGGACAGATACGTTTATACCGCTTTTGCAAGAGATGTTGCAAGAAACGTGGATTCAAAATGGGTAAGGAACATGTATTCTTTTGCGATTAAACCTGATTTAACGGTTTATTTTGATGTTTCCGCCAAAGTTTCTCTTGACAGGATTTGTGCAACAAGGCAGCCTAAATATTATGAAGCGGGCATGGATTTAAAATTATCGAATAACCCTTATAAAAGCTATGTTTTATTTCAAAACAGGGTAATTCAGGAATATAAAAATATGATAGATGAATTCGGGCTGATTCAATTGGATGCGAACAATACGATTCATTCAAAGCAGCTGTGTTTCAGAAACCTTGTTATGGAAGTTTTAAACAGGAAAGGTATTAAAATCTGATGTATCAAAACCATGGATACCCCGGGCTCTTAATTGTTTTAGAGGGAACGGACGGCGTCGGAAAATCGACTCAGGTAAATTTGTTAAAAAAATATATCGAGAACGAATGCTACGGCTGCATGCTGAGCGAATGGAAAACTTCAAGGCTGATTTCAAACGTTATAAATGAAGCAAAAGACAGAAACCTTCTCAATACAACGACATTTTCGCTTCTTTATGCGGCAGATTATGCCGACAGGCTTGAAAATGATATAATCCCCGCACTCAAGGCAGGTTTTGTCGTTATACTGGACAGATACATATATACCGCTTTTGTCAGAGATTCTGTCAGAGGACATGATATTAACTGGGTTAAAAAACTTTATGATTTTGCGCCCGAGCCGGATTTAATTTTTTATCTTGATGTGTCCGTTGATGTTTTATTAAAAAGAATAATAGGTTCAAAAGGACTTGATTTTTATGAATCGGGAAGAGATATAGGCTTGTCGACCGATATTTATAACAGTTTTGAAATTTATCAAAAAAGGTGTATGACGGAATATAAAAAACTTCAAAAAGAATATAATTTTATAAATATAAACGGCGAGCTTCCGATTGAAGAAATACATCAAAAAATAGTTAAAGAAGTCAAAAAAGTTCTTGATTTAGGAATTGTTAAGTAATATTAACATACATGAACTTTTTTAAACAAAAAATTTTCTTTTTGAGTTTTGTCTTTTTGTGTGCTAAAACAAAATAACGTGTTGTTTAGTATCAAATTTATATATTTTAGAGAAAGGTGTTAAAATGCTCAACAAAATCGGCATGGCAGACGCAGTGTCCAGAAATTACAATCTGTCTGCAAAAAACAATGTTCAAAAGACTCAAAACAATGCAACAAACGTTGTTTCATTCAGCGGTTATAAACAGGCTTCGGCCGATAAACTTGCTGCCGCATACAGAGGCTATAACAATATCAATATGGCTTCTACCGTAAGTTTCACCGGCGGCGGAAGCTTATTTACCGCATTTAACGAGTTAAACCAGTCAATGGTAACCTGTAAAGACGAAGCTCACGGTAAAGGCGGGGAAAAAGTAGGTTCAAGAATTGATGTAAGCAAATTATTGTCGCAATTTGAAGACGACCTTCCGAATTTCGACGATGCGATTAAAACCACAATTCCCATTGCACAGGACGGCTCAACAATAACGGACGCAAGAACCCAAATTAAAAAGGGAAGAGGCGACGATATTAAATTTGAAATGGTTGTAAGACCCCCGAGAAGCGTAGATGCACCGGATCCCGGCAGAATTAAAGAATTTTCACAGCTTTTAGGTTTTGAACTCGACCCGTACGGAATTAAACTTGATGCCGATAATAAAAGAAGCATTAAAGGTACAAAAGAAAATGCATACGTTTTAAACACAAAAGGAAAATTAATGGCAGTTGTTGAAGACGGCGAGAATGTTCTTTTGACAAACGCAGGCGATATCACCAAAAAAGACGGTTCAACGGGCAAATTAAAAATTCATACCGTTCAAAATCAAAACGAATTTAAACCGTTTGAAGTAACCGATGTTCCCGAAGTAAGAGAAAAATCGGGCGGTTCGCAAGGCGGCGGGTCCGAACTCGTTATAGGTCTTGAAAGCGGAAGATTTGTTCCCGAAATTATTGATTCAATCGAAACATTTGTAGAAAAAGTAGATAAAGGCGAAATCGTTCTTGACGAGTTTGTTCCCGCAGAAGGTGCGGAAAATATGCAGCTTTCGATGTTAGCGGGCGGTTTCGGTTCACGTGCCTAATATACAAATGCTTCATCAAGCAAAATTATTCACGACAACCCGAACGGTTCAAACCTGACAAAAGGCTGTTTCAGAACGGCAACAGGTTTAACGCCTATGGAAACAACATTTATTTCATTGCACAAAGCAGGCTTGCTTGATTGTTCAAAAGGCAATTTGGGAATAGGCAAAAATATTAAATTCTATCTGAACGATTCAAACGTAAACGGCGGAAACGGCGGTTTCACGGTTGATATGTACGATACAATGAAACCTGAAGATAAAGAAAGAAAAAGTCTTTTAATTCTTCCCAATGACGCTATGTCAAGAATCCCCGAAGCCCTTAAACAGGCAACGGAAAAAATGAACTCGGGCAAAGCCGCAATGGTTATGATTGCAAAAGAAGTTGCTCCCGAAACCGCAAGAGGATCGCTTGGTATTATGCAAATTAACGAAAACGGCGAAATCCAAGCTTTTGCAGAAAAACCTAAAAAAATTAAAGACGAATACGTTGTAAACGGCAACTGTCTTGCAAATACGTTCCAATTTGCGGTAAGCAAAGAAGCGTTTGAAGCTCTTGACACTCTTGAAGAATTTCTTCCCGGCAACGATACCGGCAAAGAACCCAGAGACTGGTCAAAAACCTTTACACCCATTCTTATGGCATTAACCCAAAACGATGATACGGATGAAATGTACGATCAGATTAAGTCATCCGTCGGTCTTAAGATTCCCGAATCTAAACTTGCGGAAGCAAAAGCAATTTTAGGAGATCAAAAAATCTATGCTATAGGAACCTCGGAACCCTGGGCGGATTGCGGAACATTAAATGCTCTTTATCATACCACAATGGAAATCGCATCGGGCGCATTTCCTCTGGAAGATTTTGAAAGAAAACATGTTCTTGATTCGGTTAACACAAAAACCGGTCTTGTGGCTTCAAGCCCCGAACAAAAAGAAGAAATCGAAGACAAATATGATATTAAAGGGCAGGTTATGGTTGTACCGAAAGCTAAAGTCGTATCCGACAAAATCGTCGATAAATATGCCGAAGTTCCGGGTGCAATCAAAAGATATTCCGAAGCACATTAAAAATAAGCACGATTTCATATATAAAAATGCGGATAAAATTTATCCGCATTTTTGTTGAAAAATTACCTCTGTTTCCGATTGATTTTTATTAAAAGTTCATTAAAATAAGCTTGGTTATGGTTGATTGTACTAAAAACTTATATGAAATACTCGGAATTTCGCCCTTTGCTTCATCGGATGAAATCAAAAAGGCGTATAAAAAGCTTGTCAGAATTTATCATCCAGATGTCAATAAATCACTTGATGCCGACATCAAATTCAAGCTTTTAAATAACGCATACGATGTTTTATCGGATGAAGTTAAGAGAAAAAATTATGACAATATTCTAAATATTACAAATAAAAATTTCTATAAAAAAGAAAACGAAAATAAGCCCGATAAAAAGGAAAATAATCTTTTTGCGCAAAACAGGGAGCAAAAAAAAGAAGCTTTTGTATACAAAAATGCAAATGAAAAGTTTGATGAGATTTTAAAAGATAAAAATTCGGTTATTCAGGAAGTCAGAATTTCAAAAAAAGAATCTCTTGAAGGCACAACAAGAACCGTAAATATTTTAAATACCCAAAAATGCCCGAAATGTTCGGGAAAAAAATTTATTAACGGAGCAAGATGTTCTTTTTGTCTTGGTGAAGGCGAGAAAAAAGAACACAGAAAAATTGAAGTGGATATCAAAAAAAATGTTCAAAATAATGAATATATTTATGTAGGCAAAATTAATTCAAGCGCATTGTATGATAAAAAACTTTTTTTAAAAATAATAATAGAACCCCCGCAAAAGCTTTATTTTGAAGGGGATAACATTTTAATCAAAGTTCAAATTCCCCTGTATGATGCAATACTCGGAACAAAAAAAGAAGTATATATTGAACAGGCAGGGTTTATCAGGTTTGAAATTCCTCCTCTGACCAAGCCTAATGCCAGAATTCCTCTTAAAATCGAACAAGGTTATATGAAAGAATCAATCAGATATTATGCAACTATTGAAGTAATTTTTCCCGAAACTCTTTCTAAAGAAGAAGAAATTCTATATGATAGAATCAGAAAGCTGAATAATCGGGAAGAAGAAATATGCAGGCAAATATAAAAGAGATTTTTGAATCCGTACAGGGTGAGGGGATTTTTGTCGGCGAAAAACAAATATTTGTAAGGTTTGCAGGGTGCAATCTGCAGTGTGCATATTGTGATACGGATTATTATATTGATAAATCAACCCTTGTTTTGAAAGAAGAAGAACTTTTTGACAAATTAAGAAAATATAATTCCGAAATTATAAGTTTTACGGGCGGCGAACCTTTAATGAGCGTCGATTTTCTCGATTCTTTTTTGTCTAAATATAAAAAATATTTGAATAAAAAAATTTATCTTGAAACAAACGGCACTCTGTTTGAGGAGCTTGAAAAAATTATTGAAAATGTTGATATTATTGCAATGGATATTAAAATTCAATCCGCAACAAATCAAATAAA
>DVJH01000140.1 GCA_018710795.1 Candidatus Galligastranaerophilus gallistercoris
ATTCATACCGAGATTGCAAACCGAATTTTTAATTTTATGCCAAGCCATAATATTGGTTTCTGGCAAACCGGACTTGAGGGAATTATTATACATTATGACCCTGAATTCGGCGCCCAGGCTGAAATTGCATACACATCCAAATTGCCGCTTTCAAAAAGGCTTAAAATACATATAAGGCTTCTTAAACTTTTAAAGAAGGGGTACGGAATTTTAAGAGCAACAAGAATATGTCTTTTAACATTAATGAAACAATAAAGAAACTTGATGAATTGGAAAAACTGGCGCTCACACCAAACGAAAAGAACGAAATAAATCTTTCGCTTGCCGTCAAAATCGAAGAATTGAAAGCAAAATTTGCACAGATGAAATCCGAAATTGAAAAAGAAAACAATTTTCATCTTGAAGTATTTGTTCTAAACAGGCGTCAGAAAAAACTTGTAGATGATATATAAATATGAATTATCTAAAGCTGTCTCCCGTATTTGAAAAAATCGCAAAAGAATATAAAAACAGCCGCTATATAATAAATCAGGGCGGAACTTCAAGCACGAAAACTTTTTCAACCCTGCAGTTTCTTACGATTCTTGCAATAAAGTATCCTTATTCAATCGATATTGTGGGGCTTACACAAGGACATGTCAAAGCGGGCGTTATTGCGGATATGCCGAGAGTAACGGAGCAGTTCGGAATTGATTTTTATAAATATTATTCAAAAAGCGAAAAAAGCCTCTATCTTAAAAAAGGCACCATTAACTTTATTTCCGTTGACACAATCGGAAAGGCGCACGGCGGAAGGCGGGACATTTTATTTTTAAACGAAGCGAATCATCTGAATTATATGATAGCGGAACAATTGATTATAAGGACGAGAGAAAAGGTTTTTATCGATTTTAACCCGACAAAAAGATTCTGGGTGCATGATAAAATATTAGATAAAAAAGAAGAAAAGACAGCGTTTATAAAATCAACTTATAAGGATAATCCGTTTCTTGAAAAAGAAATAATAAAAGCGATTGAAAGCAGAATGGGAGATAACAATTTTTGGAAAGTATACGGACTCGGAGAAACGGGCACTTTAGAAGGGCAGATATTTTCCAACCTTGAAATTAAAGACTTTGACAAAAATTCTTTTGAATATTATTACAACGGAATAGACTGGGGTTTTTCAAACGATCCGTTTGCATTTATAAGAAGTGCAATTGAAAAAGATAAACTCTATATAACGGATGAAATTTATCAGGCGGGTTTATTAAATAAAGACTCAATACCCCTTGTGAAAAATATTATTAATTTTGAAGCAGTCATTTGCGATTCAAGCGAACCGAAAAGTATAACGGAATACAGAAATTGCGGAATTAATGCATTTGCCGCAAAAAAAGGAAAAGGAAGCGTGGAATCGGGAATAAAATTTTTACAATCGTTTTCTAAAATTTATATACATCCCGATTGCAAAAATGCACAAAAAGAGCTTTACAATTACTGTTTTAAAAAAAATTTTAACGGAGAAATTTTGCCCGTGCCTGAAGATGAAAACAATCATCTTATTGATGCGCTCAGATATTCATTGGAAAATGTTATAGGGGAAAATAAAATAAGCGCAATAAGGGGAATAAGAATATAATTTATGGTATGGCATAATTTTTATGCAAAATCAAAGATTTGTCCGTTTCTCTCACGCTCCCTTTTGGTCGCTTGCCGCTTCGCAACGGCGGGTATCTAAGATTTCGATAAAAAAAGCAGGGGTTCAATCACCCCTGTTTTTTTATCTTCATACAGTTAATTATTTTTTAACAAGGTCTTTGAATTTTTTACCTGCAGAAAATGCGGGAACCGTTTTTGCCGAAATTTTAATTGTTGCACCGGTTTGAGGGTTGCGGCCCTGTCTTGCTGCTCTTTTTCTTGCTTCAAAAGAACCGAAGCCTACCAATGTAACTTTTTTACCTTTAGCAACCGTTTTTTGAATCGTTTCCAATAATGTTCCGATTACTTCACCCGTTGCTTTTTGTGAAAGTTTCGTTTTGTCCGCAATTTCTTTTACTAATTCTTCTTTGTTCATTTGAACCACCTTTCCATAACACATACCATGCTTTATTATACCTGTTTTTTGACATTTGGCAAGGCTTTTAAACTATTTTTAACATTCAAAGATAACAAAATCGGCTATCTAAAGGAAATTTAGCGTCGTTATAAGGAAAAACAGGAATTAAGGGGGCAATTCAGCGTGAAATTTTAGCAAAAGTTACATCTTTATAAAAATATTTTAATATGTCATATGCGCCATAACCTTTATTTGCAAGGTTATTTGCCCCATGCTGGCTCATACCGACGCCATGTCCGTTCTTTTTAATTCCGTCATCATAGGATTTAACCGATTTTAAATAAGGCATGTCGGTTGCCCAGGCAGCACCCGATGAAACGGTTCTTCCGCCCGAACTTGCATGGTAATATGCGGGTATAACCTTGCCTTTGTATGTTATAACAACACCTTTTGTTTGTGATACCGCGAGATTAGTCTTTCCATTTTCAACGCTTGCCCCGCCGTATGCCTGATCTAACGGAGTATCAAGAAGATCATAGCCCCTTGAACCTCTTTTGTTGATATTTGCAAGCGCATAGCTCCTTGCTGCGATTGCCTGCGCCTTAAGAGCTTCAATATTCCATGATACGGGCATTTCCGAAGGCACAACGCCTAGAAGATATAATTCCAAAGGCAGCCTGTTTATAACGGTAAGTTTTTTATTATAGGAATATACTATAAGTTCGCCCCTGTACCATCTGTTTTTAGCGGCAACAAAATCGTTTTCGGTTTCGGGTTTTAATCTGATGTAATCCGTTCCCAGATCATAATATTTATTTTTTATTTTAATCGCAATTTTATCATCATGAACTTTAATGGGATAAGATTTCATCTTCTCAATCGTATAAAGCTTTTCTCCGCTTTGCGCATCATATATGACGGCGGGGGCGGATGCACCCAGATATGACTGTTTTACGTCGATTTCCAAACCCACTCTTATTGCGTATGAAGGAAGGGTCGAGATGATTGAAAGCGTAAAAATAAAAAATAATTGTAATAAAACCTTTTTCATAATTCAGACTATAATTTTAGTTTATTTAAAACTGCAGTTTATCAAACGTTTATATGATTAATCATCCTTTTTTTTGAAATTATTGATATAATCGATTATCTCCATTGAAATTTCTTTCTTTGTTTCAAAATCAATAATTCTTAAATATTCCATAGCTTCAAAATATTTCATGTTATTATCCTGCCATCTTTGCCAGAAACAATCAAAATTGTTTTCGGATAAAACAATTCCCATGGATTTTGCTTCTTCAATAATATAATCCGCCACATGGCTTCTTATAATATCGTCGGATTGTTCCATTAAGTTGACGGCAAGTTTTACAATCGGATCTTTGTCATACCAACGTTTTTCCATAACAAATAATAGAATAAACAGGATTTATTAAAAAGTCAATTTATGGAGTTTTTTTAATGGATTTTGATATGCCGCTCAACAAAAAGAGTATGAAAGCCAGCGCAATGGTAAATATAATGTATTTATTCAAAAATCCGGTCGTTATTATTGCAATAATGGCGCAAAGAAAAGATATTGAAGACAAAATCAAAACCGCAAGGTCCTGAGAAAGCCCATGGTGCAAAAGTTTATGATGAATATGTTCGGAATCCGCCACAAAAGGACTTTTACCTTTTAATATTCTTCTTATTGAAGAATATGCAACATCTAAAATAGGAATTAAAAGAATTAAAAACGGAAGATACATAAAAGCGGTTCCCGTGCTCATAATTCCCGTAATCGACAGTGTCGAGAGCATAAACCCCGCAAACAAAGCGCCCGAATCTCCCATAAAAATTTTAGCCGGGTTATAATTAAATGTTAAAAATGCAAGCATTGCACCGAGAAGAATAATCGCCACAAGAGCCGTTATCGGGGAAGAGGGCAGCGCCACCATTGAAATAATTGCAATTGCAATGGAACTTATTGTTACGACAGAACCCGCAAGACCGTCTATGCCGTCTATAAAATTTATGGCATTTGTGATTCCGACTATCCATAACAATGTAATCGGATATGAAAAAATGCCGAGGCGGATACTTTCGCCAAACGGGTTATACACCGTATCAATCTGAACACCGAGGAGAAAAACGGTCGTTGCGATTGTTATCTGCAAAAATAATTTGAATTTTGCACTCAGACAAAAAATATCATCAATCAAACCCAATAAAAACATCAAAGAGCCGCCCACGATAATTCCCGATAAACCCTGACCTTTCGGATAATAGCTTAATAAAACAAGGAACAAAAAAGTCAGCATTACGGCGGTCCAAATTGCAATGCCTCCGAGCCTTGAAATTTTGCCTTTGTGAATTTTTCTTTCATTGGGAACGTCAACAAGCCCTGCTTTGTCGGAAAAATAAATCACGATTGGAATTATAAAAACTCCGAGAAGAAAAGCTATTATTGCGCCTAAGATATGAGCCTGCGTCAGCTGTATCATATATTAATCTCTATATTGTTTCCAAAATGGATGTTACCATAAAACCGATTTTTATGCCAATATAAATTATTGTATTTCAAGACGTTTTTTTTCTTTTAAGAGTTCATCATAAACCCAGGAAGGAACAAAATTTTTGCCCATAATAATTGTTCCGTGGTTAACGGAGGGCGCATGGAAATCCGAGCCGCCCGTAATTATAAGACCGTATTTTTCCGCAAGCGTTGAATAATATTCAACAACAGCGGGGGAATGTTTTCTGTGATATGCTTCAATTCCTCTTAAACCATAGCTTACGAGTTCTTTTGCAAGAGATTCCGATATTTCAACATCAATCGGATGCGCAAAAACGGGAATACCGCCCGAATCATATATTATTTCGCAGGCATCATGCGGAGATACGGTTTTTCTTTTAACGTATACCGGAGAATCGTCATTAATATATTTAGCGTACGCTTCCATAACGGATCCCGTGCCGCCCGCATTTGTAATTGCGCGTGCAATATGGGGACGCCCTATGCTTCCGCCTTCGGCGACCAGTTTTTTAATATCTTCAAATTTTATTCTTATTCCCGCTTTTTTATTTAAAAGGGTTATCATCTCTTTTGCCTGATGAACACGGGCATTTTGCTGAAATTTAAGCATATTTTGAAAATCATGGTTGTTTACATCGGGAAAATACCCGAGAATATGAACTTCATAGCCCTTATATATCGTATTGATTTCAACACCCTGAATAATTTCAAGTTTTTTGTCGTTATCTTTTGCGTATTTTTTTGCAATATCATAAGACAAGATGTTATCATGGTCTGTTAATGCAATAACATCCAGCCCCGAATCGATTGCGGTGTCCACTATCATTTCGGGAGAAAATGCACCGTCGGAGTATGTGGTATGTATATGCAAATCTACTTTCACTCTTCATTCTCCTTATCGGTTTTATTTTCAAAAGCAAAATTAATTCTTTTAATGCCCTTCGGAGATAAATTTTCCGTATCAAAGACAATTTCGACCGCATTAATTTGTGTTATATCCGATTTTGCAACATCAAATCTTTCCGGAATTGAGGTTATAAGGCGTTTAACCGAAGATTCGTAATCCATTCCTATAACGCTGTCATATGCGCCCGAAAAACCGGCATCGGTTATATATGCAAGTTTATTATCAATTATTTTTTCATCCGCCGTCTGCACGTGAGTGTGGGTTCCTATAACGGCGTTTACGCCAAGAGAGGCGGCATATTTTGCAAATGATATTTTTTCGGCGGTAGCTTCCGCATGATAATCGACTATTACAATTTTATCTTCAAAATTTAATTCGCAAGATAAATCTTCGATTGATTGAAAAGGGCAAACAACAGGCTGCATAAACGTTTTTCCCAAAAGGTTTATAACAAGTATTCTGTCGTTAAAAATTCTGTATCCGACCCCGCGTGCGGATTTATGATAGTTATAAGGTCTTATGAGAATGTTTGAAGAATCAATGTATTGATAAATATCTTTCTTATCCCAAATGTGATTTCCCGATGTCATGCAATTTATTCCGTATGAAAGAAGCTCATCATGGTTTTTTTGCGTCAGACCGAAACCATGGGATGCGTTTTCAACGTTTGCAATTACAAAATCATACTTTTTATCAAAGTATGAAGCGTTTTCATCCAATACCGTTTTAAGCGCCTCACGTCCCGGGCGCCCCACTATATCGCCAAAAAATAAAACATTGAGTTCTGAAGACATTTCTATTTCGCTATTTCGGTTACTCTTGCTTCCCTGACAACCGTTACACGGATTTGTCCGGGGTATTCAAGCTCATCCTCAATGCGTTTTACGATATCACGAGCCAATTTAGCGGCAGCAGCATCATCAAACACATCGGGCTGAACCACTACCCTAACTTCACGGCCTGCCTGAACAGCAAACGACTGTTTAATGCCTTCATAGCTGTTTGCAATTTCTTCAAGCTTCTTGAGACGTTTAATATAGATTTCAAGCGTATCACGTCTTGCACCGGGCCTGCCGGCAGAAACGGCATCGGCAATTTTAACCAGCGCCGCCACAAGCGTGTTTGCTTGAACGTCATCATGGTGCGCTTCAATGGCATGGATTATTTCTTCTTTTTCGCCGTATTTTCTTGCAAGCTCGACACCGAGTTGAATATGGGTGCCTTCCTGTTCATGGTCAACGGCTTTGCCTATGTCATGCAATAATCCCGCACGTTTGGCTTCCTGCACATTGGCACCGAGCTCGGCCGCCAGCATGCCCGCAATTTGCGCCACCTCGATAGAATGTTTCAGCACATTTTGACCGAAACTGGTTCTATAATATAAACGTCCAAGAGTCTTTATAAGCTCTCTGTTAAGGTTCATAATTCCAAGATCGTATGCGGCTTTTTCGCCTTCCTGTTTCATTTTGTTTTCAATTTCTTTAAGTGATTTTTCATACACTTCTTCAATTCTTACAGGGTGTATACGACCGTCCGATATTAATTTTTCAATTGTAAGTCTTGCAACTTCTCTTCTGACAGGGTCAAAAGAAGATAAAACTACGGCTTCCGGGGTATCATCAATAATAAGATCAACGCCCGTCAAGGTTTCCAGAGTTCTTATGTTTCTGCCTTCACGTCCGATAATTCTGCCTTTCATATCGTCATTGGGAAGAGAAACAACCGAAACGGTGGACTCGATAACCTGTTCGATTGCGCATTTTTGCATAACCTGAGAAAGAATTTCTCTTGATTTTTCTTCCGCCGATTCTTTTATTTTAATTTCATTTTCTCTTATTAATCTTATTTGTTCCTGTTTTAATTCCTGCTTTAACTGTTCAAGAAGAGTATTTCTTGCCTCTTCCCTTGACATCTGCGAAACTCTTTCAAGTTCGGTTACCTGTTTTGCAATGGTTTCTGCCAGATAATCTTCTTTTTCGTTAAGCTCGTCTTCCTTTTTATTTAAAGCGTATTCTTTATCAACATTTTGCTGAATTTTTGTTTCAAGTTCGTCCTGTTTTTTCTCGATTAAATCCTCAAGACGGGAAACTTCCTGTCTTCTTTCTCTGATTTCATCGTTTAATTTCTGCCTGTCTTCATAAAGCTGTTCTTTGGCGCTTGCAACGGCTTCTTTCTTGTATAATTCACGTTTTTCTTTAAATTCTTCCTGTTTTTCGTTTAATAAAATCTGTAAATTTTCAAGAGCCGTTTTTTGGCGCGTATTGATAATAACTATTACAATCGTTGCAATAGCGAACAAAAATGAAGACAAATAAGGACCGATATTTGTTAATATTGTCATGAATGAATTTTGAGCGATTTTCCCATACCTCATTAAAAGTGTGATTAAAAACGCTAAATATGTTTAAATGTTTAAGTTTCCGTTTATATCATATTCTAAACTTATTATTAATATATTTAGGTAATTAAATACTAACACAAATTTAAAATTTTGAACAGAAATGAAATAAAAAAATAAAACTAGGATAAAAGCAGTATTTTTATAAAAAAATGTATAGTTTTTTAAACTTTAGTGCGATAATTGTCATGTAAAATTAGACAAATTGCCTCTTATTATTAAATATAAGTTAGTTAAGATATAAAGGGAAAGTTATGTTTTCTAATCTGGTTTCTTTGATTAACAAATCATTGTCATCAACATATGTAACGCCTAAAGCCGAAGTTAAAAGCAACAATCCTTTTGCGTCGTCTGACGGCAACAATCCCTTTGTAAACGTTAATTTTACGGGACAAAACCAAAACTACGCCAAAAATCAGCCCGTGGCAGGCGGATATTTTGCGGGATATTATAACGGAGTTCCGAATATCGTCGGCAGAAGACTTTTTATTGAAGTTTAATATTCACATTCGAGATATTTAAAAAGTTTTTCAAATTTTAAATATAATTTGTCTTTATCTTCGTTTTCATCACATTCTATGGTAATAATCGGAATATTTTTTTCAATTCCGAAATATGTTCCCATGCTGCCCGGGGTAGGGTAGCCTATATCCTCTTGAAGGGGATAATTTAGAAAATTCGATATTTTTCTTGCAAGCGGAAGGGTATTTTTATTTTTTATTCCGTCATAGTTTATTATTTTATAGGGCGTGTGGATTGTAATTATCGCATCAAATGCAACTTTTTGCGCAAGATTAATAAGAAACTCGGTTTCTTTTTCGCATGCGGGAAATTCGCCGCCGTAATAATCATCGTTTTTATCGATTAAAGACCAGTTTTTTGTCGGAAAATTTCTATTCAGGTCAACCCCGTTTTTATTTTTTCTTTTATCGTTTGAGTTTAATCTCGGGATATAATAAAGATTGTTTTTTAAAAACCTTTTTTTATTTTTTAAATATTTTTTTATTAAATATTCACCGACACTCTCATCTCCATGGATAACGCCGATTACAAGAATGTTTTTCGGCATTTTGCAATCGGCGTTATTTAAAAATTCAATAAGTTCCGTTTTCAATTATGTTATCCTTTGAAACATATATCCTATACCCCTTGCGGTTAATATAAGCTCAGGGTTGGTCGGATCCGCTTCAAGTTTGGATCTCAGTCTTGAAATATGGACGTCTACAACACGGGTATCGATTCTGTGATCCGGCGGATAAGCCCACACATGCTGCAAAATTTCGTTTCTCGAATAAGCTTGTCCCGAATTATTTACCAATAATTCAAGAAGCGAAAATTCCATGCCCGTTAATCTTATTCTTTCATTTTTTCTGTATACCTGACGTCTTGCGGTGTCAATCTTAATGCTGCCCGTCGTAATGACATTTTTTGCGGTTTTACCCATAGGGGCAGCGGATTCTTTTGTATTGGTACGTCTTAAAACCGCTTTAACTCTTGCTTCAAGTTCTTTGGGGCTGAAAGGTTTAATAACGTAATCATCCGCGCCGAGTTCAAGCCCGGTGATTCTTTCCGATACATCGCCCAATGCGGTTAAGATAATAATCGGCACATCAGAGGTTCTTCTTATTTCTCTGGTTACCCCGTAGCCATCCATTTTCGGCATCATAACGTCTAAAATAACAAGATCGGGGTTTGATTTATTATAGACTTCAACGGCTTCTTCACCGTCCTCCGCCGTAACAACTTCATAGCCTTGCATCTTAAGACGCGTTTCCAAAATTCTCCTGATGCTGGCTTCATCATCCGCAACCAAAATCCTTTGCTTGGAATCGGCGGATTCGTTTTGCATATCATCGGTCATACACTAACTACCCTTTATTTAAAACTATAACAATATATCAGACATAATATTAACATACGTTAATAAATTTTAAAAGTAGTTTTTTTAAAAAATTGATTCTTTATATAAAAAAAAGAAAAGCCGGGTTTTAGCCGGCATAAGGTTACAAGTTTATTTAGGATTATAGGAGTTATTAATTATAATTAGAGTTTGATTGCATCAGATTGGATGTTTTGGCTTATTCTTTCATCATAAGATTGAAGTTCAGCCTCTTTAGCCTCTAATTGAGTTTCAATTCTTGTTTGTTCCGTTTGCAGTTCTTTTTCATATTCATTAATGTATGACTGCATTTGTTCGGAATATTGTTCAAGTTCTTCTTTGTAAATTTCATTAAATATCGTTGCGGCATCATAGCTTGTAGCGTCGATTGTTCCCATGCCGTATTGATATTGGTTACCCGTTGCTGCATTTGTTTGTTGCAATTGCTGCAGATATGCATTTGTTTTTGCGGTTGCCGATTGATATGCAACCGATGCGGAATTTGCCATAAAGTCTAATTGTGTACCAAACATGGATGACGGGCAGCTTGCAGCTTCGCCGAATGTCAAAATGCCGTCAGCAATGTTGTTGGTATAGCTTGCCAAATCTTGAATTTGACGGGAAATTTGCACATCTTGAAGCTGCAAATCTGAGATTTCCTGCTTCAATTGCATTTTCCTCATTGATAACATTACCCAAGTCATTTGTTCCTCCTAACCTAAATAATTAAATACTAACTTCTTCCTTTTTGATTTAAATTTAAGTCTTTCGACCTTATTTTTTCTAACCTAAACTTAAACCTTTATATAACCTTACAATTAAATAAAGTATTTTTTTCATCATAAATTGCCTAAACGCAAAAGTTTTGTTAACATTTCTTAACAAAGCTAAAAGAGTGTTTTTTGAGATGTTTTAAGGGCGGAATATGTTTTAAAATGGGTTTTTGAAACATT
>DVJH01000141.1 GCA_018710795.1 Candidatus Galligastranaerophilus gallistercoris
TATTTCAAATTCTTTATTTATATCGTTAATCACTCTTATAACTTCTTCAATCTTCATTCCGTTATCGACAATGCCCGCTGCGGCAATTATTTCATTTGGGTCTAATACATCCAAATCAAAATGAATAACAACTTTTGTTTTTCCCGTTTGTTTAATCCAATCGATGACTTTATTGCCGTCATTTCTTGTTTCATCGGGGGAGAGGTGTTTAATTTTTAATTCTTTTTGTCTTTGTTTAATTTCATCTCTTTCCCAATCTCTAAGGCCGACAAATAAAACATTCTCGGGCTCAATTTTTGAGGGGAGCAATTCCATAATTTTTTCATCTCCCATGCCCATAATTGCAGCCGCCGCCATGGCATGGTATCCGTTATAGGTTTTATCAGATGGAAGCGTTATATCAGGGTGCGCATCAATCCATATCATAACAACGTCATTTTTATATTTTTCAGACAGATATGTAAAAGGCACAACGCTCACGGAACACTCACCCCCGAGAACCGCTATTTTGGATGGATTTTCTTTATTTAAAATATCAATTGCGCTTTTTGTTTGTTTCAAAATAACATCATAATCCAGAATTCCGTTTTTCTCTTTTCTGTTCGGTTCAACAGAAACAGGGACGGTAACTGTCTTATTTTTTGTTTCGGGCGAGAGGAAATTTAAAAGATTTGCCCCTAAAACATATCCCGTTGATGCGTCCGCTTCGCTGAATTCGGGAAGCAGCCTATGGATATTTGCCCCTTGCCATTGAGGATAAATTAATCTGATTGTTTTTGTCATAAAAATTCCTTATTTGTCATTTAAAAATATTTTAAAAAACGAATAAGAAATTGACAAGAAAACATTATTTATTTAAAATAAATGTTAGGTAAAACTAACATATTATTAAACAGCTTATGTTCCTTTTAATTAAAGCAATTGTTTCTGCATTTACAATTATCCTGATAACAACCGTCGCAAAGAAAACATCTCTTTTGGGCGGGCTTGTTGCAATAATGCCTTTTAATATAATTCTTTCTTTAATTTGGCTTGATTTTGAAAATAAGGACAATTTAATGCTCACGGGTTTTTTAAAAGCCGCAATAATAGGCGTTATTCCCACGGTTTTATTTTTAATTATCGTATTTTATTTATTAAATAAACAAACAAGACTTTCTTTATCTTTAATAATAGGAATTTGTTTTCTCGGAACTTTTGCATTTTTGCAATACAAATTGCTTAAAACTTTTTAAAACTCTTTTTGATTTTTTGATAAAATCAATCTTGAAAGGAGTTATTTTGCTATGAAGGTTTTACTTTTAAACGGTTCGCCGAAAGAAAAAGGCTGCACATATACCGCATTGGCTGAAGTTGCAAAAACATTGAACGAAGAAGGAATTGAAACCGAAATTTTTCAGGCGGGAAAAGATACCCTGCCTTGCAGAGATTGCAGAGCCTGCGCAAAAATAGGAAAATGCGTTATTAACGATAAAGTTAACGAATTTATTTTAAAAGCAAAAGAAGCAGACGGCTTTATATTCGGCTCGCCCGTTCATTATGCATCGGCATCGGGGGTTATAACATCATTTTTGGACAGAGCATTCTTTGCAAGCTCATTATCGGGGCAAAACGCCTTTAACAATAAACCCGGAGCTGCAATAGTTTCCGCAAGACGTGCGGGGACAACTTTTGCTCTTGATCAATTAAATAAATATTTTATGATAACTCAAATGCCCGTTATCTCGGGCAGATATTGGAATATGGTCCACGGCAACACACCCGATGAAGTAAAAGAAGATTTGGAAGGAATGCAAAATATGCGCTTTCTTGCAAGGAATATGGCATATTATCTTAAAATGAAAGAATGTGCAAAAGATAATGTTGCTCTGCCAAATCAAGAATCCGTCGTTTACACAAACTTTATAAGATAAATTTAAAAACTTAATAAAAAAAGAGGGGTAGAATACCCCTCTTTTAATTTTTATTTATTTGCGATATTTTTTGTTTTTTTAAATGCGGTTGTAATTTTTTGAATTATTTCATTTAAATCAAACGAATATTGAAGCCCAATCTGGAATGCCACACCGGTTCTTCCCGCATTTCTGAACATCACCTGAGCGTATGAAGCAAGGTTATCTTTAATATTCTTGGTTCCGCCTATACCGTATTGAATGTATCCGTGGCGCATATGAAGATTCGGCAGATAAACATTACCCGCACGCCCCGATACCTGTTCATTTATATTATACATATATTGAACACCGGCATAAAGGCTCCAATCGTCATCCGCCCAGATAAAGTTAACACCGGGGGCAACGTTTATACCGTTCAGCATACCCGATCTCATGCCCATTTCACCGAATTCGGAGTGGAAATTTTGTTCGCCGAACATATTATATGAAATGAATGCCGTAGGCTGAATAATAAAGTGGTTTTTAATTCTCCAGTTATATGCGGCTCTGTGTGCCGTGCCCCAGAACCAGTTTGCCGTTTCATCGGATACACCGTCAACATGCATTTCGTTATAATATCCGCCGCCATAGACTGTATGCGAACTTACGAAATTATCTTTGATAAATGTTCCCATAAAGCCTAACTGGCCGCCGTTTTGATATGCACTTACATCGTTAAATGACTGGTGAGCGCCGTTGTAGCCTATATATGTCGTCGGAATAAATTTCCAGCCGTCTTCCAAATCAAAAACGGGAAGGTCGGCGCCTATAATAGCACCGTATGCCGTGTTATGAACGTTTAAATCCTGCGTCATCGAAAGTCTTTCAATGTCTGCATAAGATTTAAACCATAAGCCGCCGTCTTTTTGGTTATATAAATAAGGTCCTAAAGAAGGAGTAGCCGCTGCAAAACGGTTTGAATTTCTGTATGCACCCGCATTATGCAAAGTAAAGTGGCTTGTTACTATATCATCAATTGCAAGCTGGTTGTTATATTGCGCCAGCGTTGTTGCCTGGGCTCTGAAGACCTGTTTATTATATCTTGTTAAACCTAAAGTATAATTTCCGTCGCCGTTTGAAAACAATCTGTAATAACCGATTGGGGTAAACGTTTCCTTGTCGGTTGCCGTTATGTTTATATTATCGGCGATTGTATCATAATCAAAAATTTTAAAATCATAGTATCTGTCAATCGGGGCGTCTTGCCTTCTTAAATTGCCTCTTAAAACCCAATCGGAAATGTTTACCGTGCCGCCCGAAGCATCAAGAGCGGAAATCGCCTCGCCCGAGAAGGTATCTGAATTTTGATTATAATCTCTTAATCTGGCATAAATATCAATCGTAAAATCGGCAACCGCATCGCCCGTAAAGGTTGAATTATCCATTGCCGTAAAATCATTGTTAATCACATTGAGATTATTTATCGTATGATCTTCAAAAGTTGAATTCAGGGCAGATAAAACACCGCTTGAATTTAACGTATCAAGATTCATTGTTCCGTCTTGAACAACAAAACTTGAAGTATTATCGATATTAATCGTGCCGTCGGTTATTTTGCCCGCATCAACAACGGCTACCGTTGAATTAACAAGTTCCGTCAAGGAATTTTCGCCGTCCATTATAAGAACGTTTCCGTATGATTTATTAAAGTTTTCAAATTGAAGGCTGCCGTCCGTTGCAACATGGATTGTGCCTTCGTTCCATTCATCATCATTGTTTAAATAAACCTGACCTTTGTTAATGTTAAGATCGCCATCCACAACGGTATGAATTTCTCTTTGGATTAAATCATCGGCATTGTTTAAAGTTAAGCCGTCGCCCACAATATGAAGGGTGCCTTTTTCAAGATTAAATTTTGTTGTATCCGTTGCAAGTCCGTCTACGCCAAAAGTTGCATTTTCGCCGTTTAAAGTAATCGTATTGTTTGCGGCTGACAGGTTATCTTTTGAGTCCAGTTCAACGGTTCCTTTTGTAATGTTAAGATCGCCTGCAAAGGTAACATTTGAATCAAAGTGAATATAATCGTTGTCATTATTTAATGTTACGTTATCCAAATTTAAAGTGCCGCCCTGTGCAATCAGATTGACATTTTCGGTTGTAAGGTCGTTCATTGTTAACGTGCCGTTTGAATTCAGGGTTAAGGTTCCCGTTTGCAGGGTATCGGTTGCACCGTCCAATATAACATTACCGTTTGAAACGGTAAAATCGCCCGCAACGGTTGTTTTAACGGCTTCAGCGATTATGTCTTCGGTTTTTGTTAAAGTTATGTTATTTACGGTTAAATTACCGTTTGTTGCATTCAGCGAACCGTTTTCACCCTGAATTACGTTAGCAAGGTTTAAATTTGCATTTTCACCGTTTAATATAATGCGTCCGTTCCAAGTATCATTCGTACTGTTTAATGAAAGTGAACCCTGCCGCAAGGTTACGCCATAATAATCCGTGTCAGTACTCTGTTTTATCGTAACTGTTGCGCCGTCTGCAACATTATCGTTTTCATTGTTTAAAGTTACGCCGGATAAAGTTATAATACCGCTTTTGGCATTAAGATAAAAATTTTCATTTGTGGATAATCCGCCCATTGATAAAACGGAAGGATAGCTTTCAACGGTTACGCTGCCCGAATTTAATGTATCGCGGCTATCCAATGCAACATTTGCACCGTTTGTTAAAATAACATCACCGTTTACGGTAACATTTACATTTG
>DVJH01000142.1 GCA_018710795.1 Candidatus Galligastranaerophilus gallistercoris
TTGCCGCAATGAGTTTAATCAGAATCGGCGAAAGCTCGATTACCCCCTTAAAACAGCTGGCAGACGTTAATAAAAGCTGCAACTGGGTTGCAAATTATATAATTCAGGAAATTAACGGAACGTTTTAATAATCAACCTTCCTTATAAAAAAACCTGCCCCATGGGAGCATAATAAGAAATAAAATAATCCACGAAGATAATCCCTGTCGGCAATGAAGATAATATTTTAAAAGTGCATAATTCATTTAAAGATTAAATTGAATTATGCACTTTTTGCATTGAAAAAATATTTCTTTAATAAAAGGAGGAAAGATGACCATTAAAAAATTATTACTTACAGCGACTGCCGTTGCAACCGTCTTTGCCTTTACGGTTCCGGTCAGTTTTGCTGCATGCCCGACGGGCGGAGCCTGCCCCATAGACTCCGTTCAGCAGGTAACACCCGATAATGCGGTTTGCTCAAAGTGCAAACATAAAAAAACAGACTGCAAATGCAAAAAAGTTAAACGCGCAAAAAAATGCGACCCTTGCACAACCGGCGCTGCAGCTCCGTGCGATACCTGCAAACAGGTTGTGGAAGATTGCAACTGTAAAAAAGAAAAATGCAAAACACCCTGCTATGAAGACAAAGTTCAGTTAAAACAACAGTCTTACGCATACCCCGGCGCCGTATACTCAAACGCCAATAATTCAATCTTAGGTGATGCGATTACAAATTCGGCTATGCTTCAAGATTCAAAAACCGGCCTTATAGCGGGCGTCCCTGTTGAAGACCAATGCTTAACGGGTGCTGCCGCTCCCGTATTGGATGAGAGCATTCTCCCAAAAAAGGACTGCTGCCCGGAACCGAATATTCAATCACCCAATACTATGAAAGTTACATACAAAGAGATAGTTCCCTGCTTAGATAAAAAAGCTGATTGCGGCTGCCAGACGGGTGCTGCAAGTTCAATCGGAATGCAAAAATATCCCGATGTCCCAAACGGATACTGGGCTTCTAAAGATATTAACCGTTTAACGGACCAATGCGTTGTAGTCGGATACCCTGACAGTCTTTTTAAGCCCAATAAAAATATCTCACGTGCCGAAATGGCTTCAATGGTAGTCAAAGGATACAACCTTGAAAATACCCCGATGACGCAATCCGGCGACTTTAAAGATGTTTCTAAAAATTACTGGGCATATGAAGCAATAAACAAAGGTGTTTCTTCAAATATGCTCGCAGGGCACCCCGACGGCAAATTTCACCCCGACAGCCCCATCACAAGATGCGAAGCATTATCAATTCTCTCTAAAGGCATAAACTGCCCGATGGATAACTGCAGGGCGGATGAAATTTTAGGTAAATTCTCTGACGGTTCTTCCGTTCCTTCATGGGCAAAAGAACATGTTGCAAAAGCCATAGACGTCGGAGCCTTAAAAGACAGTATTGCGACAAATAAAATAAGACCGCAGGATAAAGCTACCCGTGCCGAAGTTTCTTCAATGCTTCAAAACGTAAGAATTGCAGGCGGCTATGACACGGAACCGACAACAAAAACCGCAATCGGACCCACCAAAACAACATACGTTGAACAGGAAACCCCCGTTTGCATACCTACGTTATCTTTAGAAATGAAAGATATTATCAATGCAAAAAATGCTAACGTAGGCGAAAGATTTGCCGCAACAACAACTCATGACATTACGATAAACGGTGTAACATACCCGTGCGGAAGCAGAGTAAACGGTAAGATTACCGAAGTTATAAGACCCTCAAAATGTGATGACGGCGGTTTAAAACTCGCATTCACCGAAATTGTTGACTGCGACGGCTGCAAACAGGCACTTCCCAAACAGGTATTAACCGCAAGAGTCGAAAAACAAAAAGACATGAACGGTATTATAAGATTTATTGAAATGCCCTTCACTCTTGTAGGTTCAACCTTAGGTAACGTAGGAAGAACGGTAGGCGGTATGCTTGTCGGACTCGGCAATGCCTCGGAAGCTCTTTTTGATCAGGTCGGAACCGGTACCGGCGAAGTATTCTCCGGAAACTTTAAAGCGGCTGGCAGAAGCTACGGCGACGGTATAAAAACAACGCTAAAAGCTCCTGTTGACCTTACAAGAACGGCGCTTTCGGGCACAATGGGTCTGTTCCAGAACGCAGGCGACGAGCTTACTTACCTTGTTGACGGTTCAGGTAACAGAATAACAAGAGTAAACCCGAAAGAAAAAATCACGATTGCATTCGGTAATAACTAAAAAAACAACAAAGTTTTAATATAATAATAAAAGGAAGGTTTGTTGTTTTTACCTCCTTGAGGCAAAAGAGCCCTTTAATTTCAAAGAGGCTCTTTTGTTTTATAAAAATGTTAAGCAAAATATACCCGTTTTAGATTGTTTTATTTCTTCATGGTACAATTTGCTTGTTATGTCAAAAAAGAAAAAGATATATATAATTCTCTTTTCGCTGTTGGTTTTAATATGTCTTTTTGGTTTTATCTGGTCATTTACGGTAACAAAAGACATAAGAAAGAGCCAGAAAAAAGGCGGAGAAGAGGCAAATACAAAAAGTCAGGTTGCGACCGTTAAAAATCTTATACTGACAGAAACCAAAGACGGGGCGATTTATTGGGAGTTATACGCTCAAAAAGGAAGCTATGACAGCCAAACCGGAGATGTCATTTTAACAAACGCAACGGGTAATTTTTACGATGAAAATAATAAAGTTGTTTTAAGCTTTGAGTCGGATTTGGGCACTTATGATGAAAAAACAAAAATAATCGTTTTAAGAGGGCACACTTTTATTGTGGCGCATGACGGCTCTTCAATCAAAGCCGATGAAATTGTATGGAAAGGTTCCGATGAAGACATTCTGGCAAAAGGAAACGTCATAGTAAACCGCAACACGGATTTTATATCAACCGCAAATGCGGCAAGATTTAACAGCGAACTTACTTTTTTTGAAATATCTGGCGATACGCAAACCAATGTTTATTCAACCGACAGCGACACGCCGCAAAAATTAATAGAACAAACGGGCGAGGAAGAATGAAGAAAATAATTATATCTGCTTTATTAATTTTACTGTGCTATCAGGCGGCAACATTTGCCGACAGCGGAAATGTCGTAATTGAAGCAAAAAAACAGGAAATAAAAGTTGAACAAAACAAAGGTTATTTTGACGGAGACGTCAAAGTAACGGTCGGAGACGTTACCGTTCAAAGCCCGAGAGCGGAGCTTAATTTAGACCCCGAAACCAAAAAGCCCTCTCTTGCCGTATTTTTTGATAACCCCTACGCATTTCAAAACAAAGACAATAAGAAACACGAAATTAAAGCAAGAATAATGAAAGTGTCTTTAATTAAAAAAAGCATCCTTGCCGAAGGCGACACTCAATCCATTATGTTAAAAGACCGCCAGCCCGTTATAACAATAAACGCCGATATGCAGCAATATGATACAAATACAAAATTAATGAAAGCCAAAGGATCCGTTATCGTTCATTATAACGACGTTGAAACATTCTCGGAATCCGCAAGCGCCATTTTGGATAAAGAAGGCACCGTTAAAGATTTAAAACTTATGGATAACGTTGTAATAAAAGAGGGCGTTAACGTTTTAAAAGGAAACAAATTTGAATATATATCATCCAGAGAAGAATATTATTTAACCGGCAACACATCAAGCGATTTAACGTTTGAAGACGGAACAAGACTTTTTGTTCAATCAAGATACCAGCAGTATAACAGACTTACAAATAACGTTATAGCGGGGGGAGATGTTAAAGTTAAATTTAAAGATTACTTTGCCCAAGGTCCCAAAGCTCAGCTTTTTGTTGACCCTAATACCAAAAAACCGAGAGAAGTTATCTTTACGGGGCGTTCAAAAATCACTCAAAACGGCAGCACTGTTGAAGCTGACAGAATAAGAATGACGATGAACCCGAAAGAATTTTTTGCTGACGGCAACGTTAAAACAAGCATTCAAGGTAGCGACAGTATGGAGATTATGCCTTAATTATGAATATCACTTTAGAAAATAAACAATGTTTAATAGCAGGCGACGGCAGCCTTCCCGTTAAAATGGCACAAACCGCACATGAAAACGGATTTGAAGTAATAGCAATATCATTATCATCAGATAATCATAAAGATTTACAAAAGTACTGTTCAAAGGTTTATTCCTACAGCCCGGGGCAGGTTAATTCAATCAAAAAAGTTTTAATTGACGAACAAATAAAACAGTTGACGTTTTTGGGTAAAGTTTCAAAAACAATGCTCTTAAAACGCCCCAAGCTTGAACAAAGAGCAATCGAGCTTTTAAGAGAAGTTCCGAAATTGAACGACGACGCCATTATGCTGAAAATTATACAGGAATTGGAATCAATCGGAATTACCATTTTAGACCAGACAATTTTTATCAAAAGCCTTATGGTACAAAAAGGCATAATGACAAAAAGAAAACCAACCGAAGAACAGCTTATCGACATAGAATACGGCTATAAAACCGCAAAACAAATGGGGCAATTGGATATAGGGCAATCGGTTGTTATGAAAGACAGAATGATTCTGGCGGTTGAAGCAATCGAAGGCACGGACAGATGCATTAAAAGAGGCGCAAAACTTGCAAGAAAAAAAGGTGCTGTTGTCGTTAAAGTTGCAAAACCCAAACAGGATAAAAGATTTGATATCCCTGCCGTAGGCTTAAAAACATTAAAAACAATGAAAAGATACGGTGCCGATGTTCTTGCATTAGAATCTCTCGAAACCATTATGGTTGAGCAGCAAGAGATGATAAAATTTGCGGACAGAAACAATATGATAATTATGGCATTTTAAATAAAAAGGGTTAAAATGAGCCAAAAAAAAATATTCATAATTACCGGAGATTATTCGGGCGATAAGCACGCATCGGGGGTCGTAAAAGAGCTTAAAAAGATTTCCGATGACTATATAATAGAAGGGATAGGCGGAATTAACCTTGAGCAAACGGGAATTAAGCTTTTCTCAAATCAAAACAAAATGAACGCCATGGGAATGACGCCAAAAACCGTAATCGAACATTTTACTCTCGGAAAAAGAATAGTAAATTACCTCAAAAACGACTTTAAGCCGGATTTGGTGCTGCTTGTCGATTACGGCGCTTTTAACCTTGCAATTTCAAAAGTATTAAAAAAAGAAGGAATAAAAACATTTTATTTTATTCCGCCTCAAATCTGGGCTTCAAGAAAATGGCGCTTAAAAACGATTAAAAAAAATATTGAAAGAGTTTTTACGATTTTTCCCTTTGAAAATAAATTCTATGAAAAAGAAGGAATTAAAACCACATACTCGGGGCATCCTTTAATAAAAGAGCTCCCCGCTCCCGTTAACAGGCAAGATTTTTTTAAAAAACACAATCTTGATTTAAATAAAAAACTTATAGGTATTTTCCCCGGTTCAAGAATGTTTGAAATTAAATATCTTTTTAAAATTTTTGAAGGAGCTGCTAAATTAATCGAAAAAAGGCTTTCCGATGTTCAATTTGTTTTCTCGTTATCGGAAAACCTTAAAGATGACGCATATAAAACATCTTATAAAGTTATAAAAGGCGAAAACCATGCGCTTTTATCGGCATCGGACGCTTTAATTTTGGCCTCCGGAACCGTGGCGCTTGAGGCCGCATTATATAAAACGCCCATGATTATTGCATACAAGGGTCCTTTTTTATTTTATTTAATCTATCTTCTTGTAAGAACAATAGATAAAGCCTGCCTTGTCAATATAATAACGGGCAAAAACGCCGTACCCGAATTTTTAATGTATGACGCAACGAGCAAAAAAATTGCGGATAAAATAATTGAAATTTTGACTGATGAAAACATAAGAAATAAACAAATAGAAGCCCTGATTGAAACAAAAGCATTATTGGGCGATAAACATTGTGTGGAAGTTGTTGCAAAAAAAATAAATGAGGAGTTAACAAATGGCTAATATTATTACATTATCAAGAATTTTTCTTGCATTTATCGCAATGGGTCTTTTATTCATAGGCCCGAAAAATGCGCCCGATTTAGCGCACATATCCGTTATAATAACGATTTTTGTCATGTGGTTTGACGGGCTTGACGGGTTTATCGCAAGAAAATTTAATGAATCATCCAAATTAGGCGCCGTTTTGGATATTATGGGCGATAGAATAGTTGAAAACATCTACTGGATGACATTTTGTGCTCTGGGGTGGATTAATGTCGTCGTTCCGATTATCGTTTTAACAAGAGGAATTATAACCGATTCTCTGAGAAGTCTTGCACTTGAAAAAGGTTACACTCCTTTCGGCGAAAAAACAATGATGCAGGGAAAAGTTGCAAAATTTATAGTAGCTTCAAACTTTTCAAGATTTACATACGCTGTCTGCAAAGCCGTTGCATTTTTCTTTATGATTTTGGGACACAGCGCTTTTGAAATCCCTCATAAAGATGTGATACTTTCAATCGGCATAATCTGCACGGTAATTTCCGTTATATTCTGCGTTTTAAGAGGGCTTCCCGTTATAGTTGAAAGCAAAAGATTTTTAGAATAATGAATAAAAAATATTTAAACATTGTTTTATATGAACCCGAAATCCCGCAAAATACGGGAAACATAGCAAGGCTTTGCGCATGTTTGGATGCCAAACTGTTTTTAGTTGGGCGATTAGGGTTTAATATAACGGATAAACACCTTAAAAGATCAGGGCTTGATTATTGGGATAAAGTTGAAGTAGAACATATAGTTGATTTTGAAACTTTTGAAAAAGAATTTCCGATTGAATCAAACCCTTATTTTTTATTCACGACAAAAGTTGAAAAAAAATATTATGACGTTAATTATCCTTTGGGATCGTTTTTAATCTTTGGTCCCGAAACAAGAGGAATCCCTGAAGACATTTTAAAAAAATATGATAGCGGCTGCGTTACAATCCCTATGAAAAAAACGCTAAGAAGCCTTAATTTATCAAACAGCGTTGCAATAGGCGCATATGAAGCAATAAGACAATTCGGAGGAATTCAATAATTATGGCGGACAATACCGTTAAAATAGACAGATACTTAATATCAAAATTATTCCCTCAAAGAACGGCTGATTCAAATAAAGGAACCTATGGCACCGTTTTAAATATAGCAGGCTCAATATATTATCCGGGTGCAGCATACTTAAGCTCGATATCGGCGCTAAAATCGGGCTGCGGCTTGGTAAGGCTTGCAACCGAAAGCTCGGTTATCCCGATAACAGCCGCCAATTCTCCCGATATAACTTTTTTGGACCTCGGACAGAATGAAATCGGCACCATACCGAAAGACGCTTTTAAAATATTAAAAAACATAAAATCGCCTTCCTGTATTTCAATCGGCTGCGGACTTTCGACTCTGGCGCCGGTCAGAGAATTCGTAATTAAGTTTTTGAAAAACTATATTGATTCAACAATTCCCGTTATTATTGATGCCGACGCAATCAATATATTATCATCCGAAAACAATAAGCCGCTTCCCCTAAATTCTGCCGTTACACCCCACCTGAAAGAATTATCAAGGCTTCTGGGGGTGTCGGTTGAAGAAATTCAATCGGACAGAATAAAATGGGCAAAAGAAGCAAGCGGGAAACTCGATTGTATAGTTGTCTTAAAAGGGCTGAATACAATTGTTTCAATACCTAACGGAAACGTTTTTGTAAACACAACCGGAAATTCCGCCCTGTCTCACGGAGGAACGGGCGATGTTCTTTGCGGAATGATTGCAGGATTTGCGGCACAGGGAATAAAGCTTGAAGATGCCTGTGTTCTAGGGGTTTATCTCCATGGAAGAGCGGGCGAGCTTGCATCAAAAAAACTGACCAAATATTCAACTCTGGCATCGGATGTAGTAAAATTCATCCCCGAGGCATTTAAGGAATTTGTTTAAAGGAAAACAATATGAAAAAAGCCGCTTCGTTTATTTTTATATTCTGCACCCTCATTGCTTTCTGCGCCCCCGTTTTTGCGCTTGACCCCGTATATGAAAACGATAAAGTCATATACGATACAAAAACAAAATGCTGGTCAAAAGAAGAAAATAAAGAAGGAATAATTCTATATAAAAAGACTTCAAGCGGAACGGGGAGTTATTCAATTTATTATTACAAATGCGATAAGCCCGCATTTCAAAGCAGCTCCAATTTTGAATTTATTGACGATAAAAAGCTGATTGCGGTTGATAATGCATCGCTTAAATATTCAAAAATAATTTTTGACGGTTCAAAATTTATTCAAATTCCGCTTGAAATTGAAGAATTAAAAACGATTTTTCCCGACGTTGAAATTATAAAAATTTCACGCTTCAAAAATAACAAACTTACGATTAAAAAACCTTTATTTGAAAAGAAAACCGTATTGCTCGTTAATGATACGGACGAATTTTTCCATAAATATTTTGTAAGCCCCGAATCTTCCGCAAATAAAAACATCAAAGGACTTATAACCTTATCAAAAAAATTCACAAAAGTAAAATTTTGTCATCTCGGGGAAAAAGACGGTCTTACAATATATATAAAATAATTTATTCTTTTGTCTCGGACACAACCTGATTTCTGCCGTTTTCTTTTGCAATATAAAGACATTTATCGGCGTATTCAATTAATCCCTGAACCGAATCGGAATTATCGGGCATTGTGGCAACGCCGAGGCTTATCGTAACATGGGTCCAATCACCCGTTGCAAGTTCAAATTCCCTTTGCCTTACCGCTTCGCAAATTTTTATTGCAACCGTTGTTGCGGCTTCTTTATCCGTATTGGTTAAAATGACCGCCATTTCCTCTCCGCCGTATCGGCAGGGAATATCGGTCGAGCGGATATTTTTCTTTATGGTGCTTGCAACCTGTCTTAAAACGGCGTCCCCCGATTGATGTCCGTATTTATCGTTAAATTTTTTAAAGAAATCAATATCAATCATAATAAGAGAAAAAGGCGTATTATATCTTTTTGAGTTATCAATATTTAATTTCATCTGCTCCTGAAAATATCTGTGGTTATACATCTCAGTCAGCGCATCCGTTACCGCAAGCTTGTATGTATGCTCGTAATCTCTTGAAGTTATGATATATTTAACCGCATAAGAAGCGGTTATCGTGGCAACGGCGCACACAATCGGAAGCACCAGAGGAATCCATAAATTCATATAATGCATAACGACAAGCGTTATCAGAGTGTACAAAACAATCAATACAAATACTTTAACGGAAGCAATCGAAACCGATTTTGAACGATAAACGATTAAACCGGTAATAGCCGCAAGAATTAAAGAAATTACAATATCAAAAATAAGATTTGTTTTTTTAATAAAATTATTATCCAAAATATTATTCAAAAACGTGGTATGAACTTCAACACCCGCGTATCTTGCAGATAAAGGAGTCGATTTAACGTCCGAAGAACTTGTTGTTGTAACTCCGACATAAACTATTTTATTTTTAAATTTATCTTCCAAAAATTTTAAATCGTTTTTATCAATAGCTTTATCAACTTCCCAAACGGGAATATATTCATAAGTAAAAGCGGGACCGTACCAGTTAAGATAAGCTTTGCCGTTATCCTGCAGGGGGATAAATCTTTTATCTTTTTCAGACAGTATTAAATTGTGCTCGCTATCTATTTTTAAATTTTTAATATCCAGTTTTAATAAATCAAGCGCCACAAGAAGCGTCAGGTGTTTGTAAAATTTATCTTTATACACAAAAACGGGGAGTTTTGACCTTATTATTCCGTCTTTATCTCTTGCAATATTGATAAATCCTATGTTATCCGTGCCGTATAGCAATTCGGGGATAATTCCTCTGACGTTTTTAAAATTTATATATTCGGCTTTTTTTAAAAAACCGATATCGCCTTCAATATTTGTATTTAAACTCTCGGGCAAATCAATTGCTTTTCTTAATTCTTCATTTTGGTTATCAAAATTCATTGAAACATAAATGTTTTCTTTTCCTTTAATAACATCGGATAAAGCTTTATCCGTATTTCCGTATGCTTTAAAATTTTGAACAAATAAAAGGTCAAAAACAATTGCTTTAGGGTTAACTTTTTCCATTCCCTTAGCCAGCTTTGCCCAAAATCCCTCGGCGCAGGCCATGCACCGTAAGTTGAAACTATATATTCATACCCCGGGTCATCCACGGTTAAAATAACAATATCTTTGTTATGATGTTTATATTTTGAAATTACCTGCTGCCTTAAATCGAAAGTTTTATTCTCGACTTCGCCCAAAAAATCCCATATTCCCAAAAACCTGAATAAATAACATGCAGCAAAAAACATCAGGATAATTGAAATAAAAAATATGGAATCTTTAATCGGTTTTTCTCTCATAAGCTTAATTATACTTGATGTTGTCGGAAAATTCCAATTCATCAATAATGTTACAAACGGGGTTCAATTTGTCAAAATTAAACTTAATGTTATGGTTCAATAAAAACCTGATTAACATCATCGTGTCATTGCCTTGTTCGTATTTGCCGAATGAAAGATAATCAATGAGGCATTTTTCGTTTCTGTTCATAATAGGGCTATTATTAAACATATTAAGAAAATATAAATCAACCTAAAAGTTTGTTTTTTTATCCGTTTTTCCTCTTTTTGGGTGATTTATGCCGTTTTATTCTTTTTTCGGATCAAGCGCCAATCTATCCGTTCTCGGTTTTAACACCATTGCCGCACTCGGCGCAAAGCCTATTGTTTTTTTATTGCTTTTCGGTTTGTACAATGCTTCATCTATTTTCTCTTCATCCGTTTCGCTTATCGCATTATCAAAATCTTCAAGTGAAATATCGGCTCTTCCCCTTTTTAAGGCAAGCATTGAAGCGTCATCCGCAATAATATTAATACTGTGGCATGAATAACCGTCCGATAAGCCCGCAAGAACTTCAAGCGCCTCTTTATCTTCAAGAAGTTTTTGTCCTTTTGATTTTTTGGATAAATTATTTGCAAGCAAACTCATGCGCTGTTTTTTATCGGGGAGCCCCACATACCTTTTAGTATCAAATCTTCTTCGTATGGCGGGGTCAATCATATCATATTTGTTTGTTGCACCTATAACAATAACATTGTGCGCTTTTGCGCCTTCAATATATTTTAAAAGCGCCGCCGTTGCTTTTATATCTTCATTGCTTTGAAAATTATCCCTGTCCGATGTCATGGCATCAAGCTCGTCCATAAACAAAATAACGGGTTTTTCCGATTCATCGCCTTTTTTATAAATATATTCAAACGATTGTCTTATATTATTTGACGTCTGGTTGACAAATTTTGAACCGGTATTGGCATTATTCATAACATAAACATCCCCGCCGATTTCAGCCGAAAGCGCTTCAATTATATATGTTTTGCCGCACCCGGGAGGACCGTATAATAAAATCCCCGACGGAAGCCTTTTTCCGTATTCGATAAGGTCAAGTTTCGCTTGCTCCGGGTTATTAACGGGTTCAATTACATCTTCGGTTAATTCGCTTTTTAATTTCTCCATTCCCATAACATCATCCATGCCCTTTGGAGAAAATTCGGTTCTTGCAAGCTTTTCTACAACAGGCTCCTCGTCGGTTGATGAAACCTTATCTTCATTTCGTTCTTTGTGCGCTCCGTATGTTTTTAAAACATCCGCTATCTGCATTTGCCCTGTGGCTTTATATTTTCTTGCTTCTTCTAATTCGTTTTTTATTTCTTCATCGGTTTTTCCTATATCGCTGTTCCAAAATCTTATCTGATCTAAAATATTTTGGCGCCAGTTTTTATCTTTATTTTTACATCTTTTTAGAGAAGAAGAATAATAATCATATTCTGATTCCAGATACTCATCCGCACCATCTAAAAGCATAACGACATTTGATAAAAGGGTATCTTTCATTGAAAGAAACAGACCCACATAATCCGAATTATTATATTTTGCTCCCTTTTTCTTTTCATTTATTTTGACCGTATCTTCCATTTGATTACAGGTTTTTGAATAATCCAAAACCGCGCTTTGAAGCGCAGGGTCTTCAATTTTTCCTATATTGTCTTCTAAATATTTCTGGCTTCTTTTGCTGTAACCGAAAGTTACGGGGCTTATATAATTAATCTGCAAAAATTTATCCTCGAACAAATATGTTATTTTAATAAAAATGCTGAATTAATTTTTTTGCGTTTCATAATATCCGATATACGGAATATTTCTCATAAATTCATTATAATCAAGCCCGAACCCGACAATGAACTTATCATCCACGTCAAACGCATAAAAATCGGGCTCAATATCAAATTTTCTGGCGCATTTTTTATCAAACATAACCGCAAGTTTAACATCTTTAACATTGCATTTTGTTTTAAGATAATCAAGCAAAAATTTTAAAGTAAGCCCCGTGTCCATAATATCTTCAACGACAAGAACCTTTTCATTTTCAAGAGGCGGCAGGGATACATTTAAAGCGGAAACCCTCCCCGTTGAATGTTTTGAGCACCCGTAGCTTGATAAGCTCACAAATTCCATTCTGACAGGCATTTTTAAATATTTTACAAGCTCGCAAAAAAACATAACTGCGCCTTTTAGCACGCATATTGCAACAATCGGCTCGTCCGCCCCGTACGTTTTATTTATTTCATCCGCAAGATGTTTTATTCTTTCTTTTAATTCAACTTCACCGACCAGAGTTTTCAATTCCATAATCTATTCCTTTATTATTTTTAAACTGTAGCAGTTTTTTTGATTTTTTTCTACCCTGTTTTTTTCAGACACGGTAAAATAAGGAATAAAAATAACTTCATCGTTCAAACAAATTAAAGGAATTTTATTCCTTAATTCAGACGGAATTTTTTTCTTTATAAAATAAGTTTTTAGTTTTTGAATTGTTTTTGAATTAAAAGGCTGAATTTTATCCCCTTCTTTTTTTGTTCTTATTGTATACCTGTTTTGAAAATCCAAATTCAAATATTGAATATCATCTTTTTTGTCCGGAAAAACCTTCGGCACGGAAGCTTTTTCAATGATAAATTTATAATTTAAAAAATGATTTATTCCTTCTTTTAAAATAACTTCCCTGTCGCACTTTTCAATTTTTGAATTTATCATATAGATTTTATTATCATAGACTTTTAAAAATAAATCACCCTTCAAAGAAAGAATTTTAGAATCGTTTTCTTCTATAAAATTAACCGTTTTTTCAATATTTTTATAATCTCTGTTTTTTAAAACTCCCTGCATAATTGAATTTATGATTTCAAATTTTAATTCTTTATCTAAAGATAAAAACTTATCTCTTAAAATTTTATCCCCTTCAAAAATTTCTTTTTTAGTCTCTAAAATAATTTTATCCAGCAAATTTTGCTGCATAATATTTACTTTGATAAAAGAAGAAATCGAATTAATAACTTCAGGGTTAATTTCTTTCATAAGGGGAATAATTTCTTCCCTTATTAAATTTCTTTTATATTTTGTATCAAAATTTGAATTATCCGTTATATATTGAACGTTATTTTCTTTTGCATAATCAATAATTTCATCTCTTGTAAAATCAAGAAGCGGACGATAAAAACAATCTCTTATTTTTAAAATCGATTTCAGCCCCCTTGGCCCCGTTCCTTTAATTAATCTGTATATAAGAGTTTCAATGTTATCGTTTTTGTTGTGTGCCAGAAATACGGCATCTGCTCTGAATTTTTCTCTGCATTTTTCAAAAAACGCATATCTTAACTCTCTTGCCATAGTTTCCGTTTTTTTGTCGTTATTATCCGTTTTTTCCGAGTAAAACGGAATATTTTTTGATTTTGCAAGGTTATATGCAAATTTTTCATCATTATCGGATTCAATCCCTCTCCAATTATGATTAAAATGAATTGCAATCAAATTAATGTTTTTTATTTTTGACAAAATATCAAACAAAACGGAACTGTCCGCCCCGCCCGACAACCCGAGAAGTATCGTCTTATTTTCAAGATTATTTTCTTTAATAAATTTTTTAACACTGTTTAGCATTTAATAAACTTTTAGTCCTTTTAACAAAATCCGAAGCAATTTTGAGCGCTTCTTTTTCTTCTTTTGCTTCGGTCATTTTTCTTGCAAAACTGCCGTATCCGATTGAACAATCAAGGTTTATTTCATTTGCAAGTTTTGCGCTGTATTCGTTCGTGCCGCCCGATAAAACAACATCATATCCTAAATTTTTAACAAAATTTCCGAAAGCAATCGTTTCAATGGTGCTTGATAAATCTTCGCTTCCGCCGTTCATTGAATTTCCGTCCGCCTGCACGATAAAAGGCTTATCTTTTGTTATTTCTTTTAACTCAAAAAGAAGCTCTTTTACCGTTTCGTTTGAAAAATAATTTCTGTTAAGACAAACGCTCATAATACAGTTTATATTTTTCAATTTATCAATTATTTTTTTATAATCATTTTTTATTTTTTCAATATCTTTAATTGAAATATGAACTTCAACCATATCAAGCTTAACATCTTTTTTTAAAAATTCATCAAACTCGATTTCATCGTCATATATCTCAATTGCATTATACCCGCATACTTTTTGGCACCTTGAACACCCGATACATCTTAATTTATCGATTTCGGGCGGATTAATCGCACAATCAATGCAAACATTTTTGCATTGATTGCAAAGGGTGCATTTTTCTTTTATTATTTTTGCTTTCTTGCCGTGAATATCGCCTTTAACGGGAATTGAAACACAAAAAGTATATTTATTTAAATCAAAACCCGCTTTTATTGCTTCACTTTGAATGTAGGGCATAACATCAATTGATGTGTCAAAAATATCGGCGCCCGCTTTCATCCAAACTAAAACAAGGTCTTTGACCTTGTTTTTATCTTTACTGCCTAAGCCTGTTATTAATTTGAATTTTCCTTTATACATCTTAATCGGGCAGTGTTCCATGGACCAGTGCAACATCGCTTCCGTCAAGCTCAAAACATTTACATAAAGCTTCCGTTGCCTGTTTGGCATACATTTTTTCAACAAGACAGCTTATTTTAATTTCGGATGTCGAAATCATTTTGATGTTTATGCCTTCTTTTGCAAGAGTTTCAAACATCATTGCGGCGATACCCGGGCGGTCTATCATGCCTGCGCCCACAATCGAAATCTTTGCAATGTCTTCATCAATATGAATATTTGAAGGATTCATTATTGCGACAATTTCATCTTTCAGGGTAACAAATTTGGATAAATCGTCTTTATCAATCGTAAAAGCAATATCGTTTGTATTATTTGAACTTCTTGCGTAAGATTGGATAATCATATCAACCGATAATTCATATTTTGCAAGAAGCGAGAAAAGTTTCCCCGCATTTCCGGGTCTGTCCGGTATATCGCAAATTACGACTCTTACCTGTGATTTATCGCATGCAAGCCCCGTTACGGGTTTATATATTTCCATTTTTTCGACTCCTATAATTAAAGTTCCTAAATCATCTAATTTAAACGAGCTTCTTAATCTCATCGGCACCTGAAACTGTTTTGCCGTTTCAACGGATCTGGGGTGCAAAACATTTGCCCCCACCCTTGCAAGTTCAAGCATTTCTTCGTATGAAATAACATCAAGTTTTTTTGCGGTGGGAACAACTCTCGGGTCCGTGGTATAAATTCCTTCAACGTCAGAATATATGTCGCATCTTTCAATGCCCAAATTTTCAACCCTGAGTTTTGCGGCTATCGCAACGGCGGATGTATCGGAGCCGCCTCTTCCCAGAGTTGTAATTTCGCCCGATTTTGTAATACCCTGAAATCCCGCAACGATAACTATTTCATCGTTTTTAAGGTGTTCGGTTAATTTGTCCGTTTTAATATCGATTATTCTTGCTTTTGAGTGGGTTTCTTCCGTATAAATCCCCACCTGTGCACCCGTCATTGAAACCGCTTTATATCCGAGCTCATGGATTGCAATTGCAAGAAGAGAAATCGAAATCTGTTCTCCCGTTGACATTAACATATCCATTTCCCTCTCCGAGGGGTGATCCGAAATTTCATGGGCAAGTTTTATTAAGTTATCCGTTGTATGCCCCATTGCAGAAACAACGACTATGACGTCATTTCCCAGTTTCTTTTCCCTGACGACGGCCTTTGCCACATTTTTTATTTTATCCGAATCGGCGAGCGATGTTCCGCCGAATTTTTGTACAATAATAGCCATTTTCTTTTTCAGTTTTCCTTCAGTTTTAATAATTCATCTTTAATATTTGTTATGCGACGGTTATCATCATCGTTATCCGTATGCAGTGCAATTATTTTATCACAAAGTTCAACGGTATTATCAATTAATTCTCTTTTATTTTCTTTTATTATTAACGCTTCGTTGTATAAAACTCTCAAATACATAATATTCAATGCTTTTGAGGTATCATCCGGATTTTCTTTTTCTTCATATTTTTTCAAAATTTCATCCGCTTCAAAGATTTTATTCATTTTTATGAGGCATTCTGCCTTTGCAAGCATTGCAGGTTCATATTCCGAATCAATTTCAAGCGCCCTGTTAAGTTTTTCCAGCGCTTCAAAATATTCTTCATTGTTAAGAAGCAAAATTCCGTATACAAGAAGAACTTTTGTATTATTTTTATCTTTTGAATATGCCCCTCTTATTTTTCTTATCGCATTTTGAATATCGCCCGTTTTTAAATATGCGTTTGCAAGACTGATTTTGGCATCAATATTATCGGGATTATATTCAACCGCCTTTTTCCAATATTCAAGAGCATTTTCCAAATCTCCCGCTTCCTGATAAACGGCTGCAATATTAAGATAAATATGCCCTGCCTTAATGTTTGTCGCAACCGCTTTTTTAAACGTTTCCGCAGCTTTTATGTATTCGTTTTTTCTTGCATAATACTGCCCGAGATTATACAGGGCAACCGTATGATTAGGGTTTAATTCAACCGTTTTTTCAAGAAATTCTTTTGCTTTTTCTTCATCGCCTTTTTTTAAATATGAAATTGAAAGCGCATAAGTACAAAGCGGGTTTTTATCGTCAATTTCAAGCGATTTAAAAAGCTTTTCAAAAGATTCATCCCACTTTTTAAAATACTGCAGCGATATTCCCCAGGAATAATAAAACTGTGCATTGGGGGCAATTTCTTCAAGAGCTTTGGCGTATGTTTCAAGACATTCTTTTTCATTATTTAATCTCAGCCTTGATTCGGCAAGAGCAATGTAACATTCAATTCTTTTCGGGTTAATTGCCAGTGATTTTTTTGCATAACCGATTGAATTTTTGAAATCTTTTTTCAAATAGCTTATAGATGCAAGGTGATAATAAGCATCAGAATGAAAAGGCTGAAGGTTGACCGTTTTTTTAAGCTTTTTTACGGCTTCGTCAAAGTCGCCGTTTTGAGAGCATAAAACCCCCCATAAAAACCACCCCTGAACATTTGAGGGGTTAAGGAAACAAGCCGTGCGAAAATCCGCATCCGCCTCTTTCATTTTACCCGCTTTTGCATAAAAAACGGCTCTGTTTATATATGTTTGAGAATTTCTCGGATTAATCTTAACGGATTTTGAAAAAGCTTTTTTTGCCTCATCAAATTTCCCAGTTTCCGAATAAACGGAGCCTAAAACCTGATAAGCCTTTGAATTTTCATTATCCATTTTTGTGGCTTTTTTTAAATATTCAATTGCTTTATCGAATTTTTCTTCTTTGGCAAGAACAATTGCAAGGTTGACGTATGAATCGGAATTTGCATACGGCATTTCTATACTTTTTTCAAGCATATCCATTGCTTTTTTTTCATCCCCGGAATCAAGAAGTTTTATGCCCCAGTTCATATAGGCGTAAGAAGGCATTGAAACCTCTTTGGCGTTTTCTTTATAAAGGTTTATAAAGTCATCCAGCTTATTTATCTCGGCAGCAACTCTTTTAAAAAAATCAAGCATAAAAGTATAATACTATTGATTTACCAAACTATCAACCATTTCACGAAACGCACCCTCTCCGCCCTTTGAATCCGTAATTTGCATATTATCCATCATCTTAATAAGAGGATTGGCGTTATTCGGCGCAACACGGTATTGAACAAGCTCAAAAGCGGGAATGTCGTTAATATCGTCTCCTATATATAAAACTTCATCTTTTTTAAGATTATATTTTTTTAAAATCTCTTCGACAATTTCTCCCTTTTTTCTTATCAGCCCGTATATATCTTCTATACCGAATTTTTCTTTAAAATAGTTTAATATATTAGTATTTTCACCCGATACTATCGCAAATTTAATTCCTTTTTTAATTAATATTGAAACGCCCATAATATCCGAAAAATTCATTCTTTTTTGCTGATTCAGCTTTTCGTCAAAATATACCGAACCGTCGGTAAAAACGCCGTCAAAATCACTTATAACCATTTTTATGTTTTTTGATAATTTAAGCATATAATTCTTACCTGAAAGCTTTCTTTACAACATCCGTTATAAAAGGTATCCTGGGTAATTGCCCGAATGCCGCCACCAGAGATAAATATCCCGCAAATATGATTAAAATAAAATTCACAAACGAAAGCGTATTAAAAACGGGCGTTTCAAAAAGAAATATATGAAGCCTGAAAAATAAGCCCCCTATAAACGGAATATTCACCAGAATTCCCATCAAAATATCATACAAAAGCGTAAATATGGCATATAAAATTGATAACACGAAAGACTGCACCAGATTATACGTTAAATACGCTTTCATCGGCTTTCTTAATACGATTGCATTTAATAAAAACCATATCATCCCCGTAAACCCGAGGGTCAAATAAGATGTAACGGCAATAAATCTGTCAAAAAGCCCTGCCTCATCATGCCGCCGCATTTTCGATTTTTCCTTCTATGTATTCACTCAGTATATCTATATAAATAAGCATTATTTCCGCATTATCGGGAGAAGATTTAATTGCATGCCTGTAATATTCTATTGCATGCTTCATATCGGAATTAAGCATATATGCGTTTGCTATAAAAACATAGACCATGGTTTTATTTTCGGTTAATTCAAGGCTTCTTTTATAAATATCAATAGCTTCGGTATATCTTTTTTCATTTAATAATAAATGTGCCAAAAGCATATATGCATTCGGCTTTTTAGGATCAAGCTCGATTGCGATTTTATAATATTTAATTGCGGATTCAAAATCTTTCTCATCCGACGAACATATCGCCCAGCATACCCAGGCGGAATAATAATCGGGTTGAATTTCAACCGCCTTTTTAAAATATTGATGTGCAAGCTCTTTTTTATTGACCTGAACGTATAAATTTGCAAGCGCCAGAGCCACCTGTTCGTTATCGGGTCTTTGATATAAAGACTTTTTAAAACATTCTTCCGCCGTTTTAAAATCACCCATTCTCTGGCATAATGTTCCGTAATTTGCAAGACACTCGCTGTTATCGGGTTCGAACTTAAGCGCTTTTAAGAAATATTCTTTTGAATCGGGATATTTTCCGTTATCGGAATATAAAATTCCTATCGCATTAAAAACGGAGGCATTATTCATCCCTAAAGAAACTGCCTCTTTATATTCTTTGAGAGAATCTTCATACATGTTTAATTCCGCATAAACATTTCCCAGATTATAATGCGCAAGGCTGTTATCGGGCTCAAATTCAATTACTCTCAAATAAAAGCTCATCGCCTCTTTATACTGTTTTGCATAAAATTTAATGCTGCCCGAATTTAAAAGCGCATGGGTATCGTTTTCATTATGTTTTAATATTTCCTGATAAACTTTATATGCACTGTTAAAATCCTGCTCGTCTATGTATACATCCGCTAAAGCTCTGTAATTATCAAGATTTTCAGGGTCATTTTTTATTTTTTTGGCAATATCAAGCGCTTTTTTCCTTGCTTCTTCTCTCATAATTTTCTCTTTTTATTTAACGATTGAATTTAATTATACCAAATTATTAGCTCATAAGACAAATATTACAACAGGATTTTCTTGTAATATAATTAAGTCATGAAAAATATACTGTTTATTATTGATGAAATAGAATTTAAATATTTTGAATTTAATGTTCTTGTTACCGATTTTTGGATGATAAAAACATATCTTGAAAAAGGTCATAACGTCGATATAACAACAAAAAAAGATTTATTTATAGAAAACAATCTGCCGTATTCTTTAATATATAAAACGAATGTTATAAATGAAGATATCGTAAAATCGGATAGTTATAAAAAAGGGTGTTTAAATCGTTATGATGTTATATTTATGCGCTCGGATCCTCCCGTGGATATTGATTTTATTAATGCAACATACGTTCTTGATTTAATTGATACTACAAACACGGTTTGTCTGAATTCTTCCAAGGCTTTAAGGAACATTAACGAAAAACTTTATATCAATAAATTTCCCTCTCTGGCGCCGAAAAACATTGTGGCATCAAACCCCGATATTATAAAAGAATTTTTGTTTGAAAACGGTGAAATAATAATAAAACCTTTAAATAAATGTTTTTCATCGGGAGTTTTTTATCTGAACAGAGAAGATAAAAACATAAATGCAATAATACAAAGCGCAACCGATAATTACAAAACAAAAGTAATGGTTCAAACGTTTTTAAAAGGAATAAGCCACGGGGACAAAAGGCTTATATATATAGACGGTGAAATTCTTGATTACGCCGTTACCAAAGTTGCAACCAATAACGATTTTAAATTCAACGAACATAAAAAAGAAAATCTTATTTTGGGAACGCCCGATAAAGCCCAGAAAGAAATGGGGGAAATTTTAAAAGATACCCTCTCAAAAGACGGAATTTACATGGCAGGATTAGATGTTATAGATAATAAAATAATTGAAATA
>DVJH01000143.1 GCA_018710795.1 Candidatus Galligastranaerophilus gallistercoris
CATTCGGGGTTATAATTCTTATTTTGGGGTGATTATAATTTAATCCTTTAAGGGAATTATCAATAATAATAATTTCACCGACCGCTTCATCTTTTGTAAGGTTATCCAAAAGGTTATACAATGCGGCTAAATTTTTCTGCAATGTCGGTATTACTATTGATAACATCATTTCTCCTTTTTATTTTCCTGAATCCAAACTCATTATATAATCATAATAGCTTTTGCCTGATGTTTTATTTCGGATGATTTTATACGATAGTTTATGAATGCTTGTTTTCTTTTTAAATTCTTCCCAATTTTGGCTTTGAAAATCTTCAAATAAATGTTTTTGAAGTTCCCCCGTAATCTCTGCGCTGTAGCGGGGCATTGAATCCCATTCTATTTTCAGTTCTCCTTCAATTTCAGAAAGCATTGTCGAGATATGTTCAAACATAAAATAGTTAATTAAATAATCGTTATCCTGCCAGTATTTATCCAATATATTTTTTAGCGCCTCTATATGATAAGAATATTCTTTTGAATGAATAAAAAAGCAGGAATTATTATTTTTTGATACGTCCGTTTTGATATCTTTTTGTAAAATGCAGAAATTTGAATTCATAATATCATCGGGGATTCTATCCGTTAAAAATATGGTTGAATCAACCCAGGTTCCGCCGTATTTTTCAAGAAGATAAACCCTTAAAACATCGCTGAAGTGGGCGATTTTCATCTTTTTATTTTCTAAGAGCCGATAATAAATTTCAGGCAGCTCGATATAATCTTTAATTGTGTCAAACGTTATGATGACCTGTTTTTTATCTGGCATGTAATGTTTGACGCTTCTAAAGCATTGTTTTATTAAATCGGGCGCAGCTTCGATTCCCTGATGCCAGTATTGCCAGATTGTATCTTTGCCCGTATATTCTTTTAATTCTTTTTTTAAATTTGTTCCGTAATTTATGTATTTTTTCAAATACATTTTGGTAAAATCCGCTTTGAGGTTTGCCCTCAGCCTTTTATCAAAAATACAAAGCTCCAAAAATATTTTAAATAAAGAATTTATATACTTTATCATTTCTATATTTTGCTCATCAATCTTTTTCTTAAATCCCTGAATGTATATTTTCTTAATTTTTTCGGGATTTTATTTATGTAATTTTTGTATTCATCGGGCGGGTTTTTTCTTCTCCAGGGCTTGCCCAATTCTCCCGCATAATGGATGATTGCGGGGTCATTTTTTGCATTTGTTATTTCATTATTTGAATATACGTTTTTTAAATATTTATATTCTTTTGCTTTTGTAAAATCATCGAACGCATAAATTGATTCAAGGATACAATATTTTAAATCAAGAGGTTTGATTTTATCCGTTGATAAATTTATCGTATCAAGGTCAAAAAATTTAAGCCTTTCTTTAAAGTTTTTTATTGTTTCAAAAAATGTTTCGATTTTGTTTTCTTCTCTCATTTTTTTTGAATTAATGAGCATAAACCCCGACCAGAAAATAAACTCGTTTTTATTTTCGGTAAAATATCTGTGAGAAATTGTATTTTCATTATTTACTTCCGCTTTTATTCCGCCCCATTCAAAATTTTCAATGTCGGTTGAATAAACTTCCGATAAATCCTTTTTAAATAAAACATCAACGTCTGAATAAATAACTTTATCATAATTTTCCAGCAATTCCGGTATTAAAAGCCTGTAATATACGACTTCTCTCCAGCTTCCTTTGCTTATCGGGGCGTCTTTAAATCTTTTTTTGTCAACAAATTCAAAATTGATTCTATGTCTTGAATTTTCAAGCATTTTTTGAAATTCGATAATTGTTTTATTGTCAATATCGGGGTGATAAACATATATTCTATATACCGTATCGGGGTTTGCACTGTCAATAAGGCTTTTAATTGCAACGGCGGCGCCTAAAATTATTCTTTTATCAAACGTAAACACAACGGGAATTTCAGGCATTAATCAAGTTCCTTAAATTATCAAGCGAATAATCATATAATTTTTTGACGTATGAAGATAAATTGTTTTGCAGGGTTTTATATTCATCATTTTTCATTTCAATGCACCTTATAAGTGCATCCTTATAGTCGGTTGTTTTTTCGTATACGACCGAATTATTCTCATCAAAACCGTTAACCGTGCAAAAACTCTTTTTTATGACACAGGGTTTTAAAAAACCGTATATAAGCTGAAAATTTCCGCTTGTGCCGCTTGTAATATAGCGCAGATGATTTGGGTGTTCTTCGTCGTATGAAGTTAAAAAGAAATCCGCTTTTTCAATTTCATCATACATTTTATTAAAAGGCATTCTTCCTTTAATATCAAAAAACCGTCTGATTTTTGAAGGAATATTTTTAAGGTTTCCTTTTCCTATTACCGTTACTTTAAAATTTTCATATCCCGCTTCATAAAGCTTTTCAACGGAATTAATTATTAATTCGTTGTTTCTTTTTCTTTCTCTAATGGTCCCGACCACCGCAAAATTTGTAATTTTTTCGTTTTTCGGCGTAATGTTGATTTCGCCGAAATAATGCGGATTTACAACCGTTGATTTTGCCCCTTTATAATTTAATTTATTAAGGGTGATAATTTTTTCATCCCACTTTTCTTCATCAATTGCGAAATTTGCCTTATGTTCAACTATAAATATTTTCTTTTTGTCTATATTTTTATTAAAAACATCATAACATTGCTCATAATGCACATTGTCGCAAATCTTGCCCGCCGTTGTTACAAGAACGCCTTTAATTTTTGATAAATCGTCATTTTTGAAAAAAAGTTTTATCTGTCTTTTTGACATTTTGTTATACGAAATGTTTTCATCCCTAAAGCGGCAAAATAAGCCCTCTTTATAATGTTTGGGGTTTAATATAACGGAAACGTGGTATCCTAAATCAAGCAGATATCTGCAAAACCCGGGGACAACCTCCGAATGATTAACGCTGCACGGCTCCCACACAAAAAATGTGTTTTCTTTAATTTCGGGTGTTTTAGAAAAGAAAAAATCAAACATTCTGTCAAAAAATCCTCTGCGTATAGAATATCACAAGACAGCCAAAATATAAATATGTTTGCTGCGCTTCTTCTTGTTTATCGAAGCGGCTAAATTTCATAGCATGATTTTTCCGGATATAATTTTTCAAGAATATTTTGCAAATTTATTGTATTTTGCCCGTCAGCATTTTCAATATCGTTAATACAAAATAAGTGAGGCTTAAAGAGGTTTAATTTTTCCAATATATTATTTTTATTTTTGCTTAGAAACAGACTATCTGTCCGTTTAATGCGAAGTAAAGCAAAGATATAATCAATGCTTCCGAGATGGACTCTTTTATATATGCTCTTTTTAAGCGCCACGCTCCAGTATTCAATGCCGGTTTTTTCCATGGCGCAGCCTTCTCTAAACTTCATCATTCTTGTTTTTTCAATTTCATCAATAAACAAATTTATATATTCCATGCAGTCGGACTTTTTGTATCCCGTCATGTTGTGGTGCGGCAGAAACGGAACCGTTTTTTTATTAATTTTGTTTTCTATGATTGCTTTTGTGTAGTACAGGCTTTTTCCGTATATATGATTTTTATGAGATTGTTTTAATCTTACGTTAAATCTGTGCACGGGTTTTTCGTTTTTAAAGAAAAAATCCGCTTTTGTATTTTTATAAACAAAACAATCGTCATTTGAATAAATAAAATATTCGCTCAATCCTTCAATATACGGAATAAAGGTTTCCAGCGCAACGGAATTGAACAAAGGCAGATATTTTTTCGGTATAATTTCGCTATGGTCTATAATTTTAATTTGTTTGTTGTTTAAATTTAACCAATTCGGTGTTTGGTTATCGGTTACAATATATATTTTGTTTATAAATTTCAGGTATTTTTCAACCGATCTGAGAGAGTATTTTAATTCATCATTGTCTGTATATCTGCAATTTCCCCCCGAAGCTTCCGATATATTTTTGTCTTTTAAATACAGGTTCTTTTTTTCCCGCCACTTTTTATCCTGCCCGTTTACCCATAAGTAAACAAGGTCAATTTTTCTTTTATCACACATATATTACCTGAATTGTAAAATTTATCTTAAAATTACATGTTTTAGGTATATATACCCCACAAGTATATAATTGTCAAATATTACCTAATACAGGTATTTATATTTTCGGCTCAACAATCTATTCTGTATTTGTAGCGTATGACAGATATCAGAAACAAAGAAATTTTAAGAACAAATATAAGACGCCTGAGAATGAAACAAAAAATAACTCAAGCGGCTTTAGCAGAGCTTGTCGGGGTTGAGCCCAAGCACATAAGCTGCATTGAAAGCGGGGTCAGTTTTCCTTCGTTCGATTTAATTTCAAGATTGGCAGACGCATTTAAAATAGAACTGTATGAGTTATTTTTGATTGATAAAATGCCGTCTAAAAAAATTTTAACCGACGAAATTAATAAAATGCTTGCCGGTTTCCCCGAAGAAGATATAGAAAAAGTATATCTGTACTGCAAGTTTATTTCGGGCTGATTTTAATAGCATTCTTCGCATTGTTTATCTAAAATTAAATTATCGCAAAGGACTATGCAAATTTCTTCTCCCGCTTTTGCATGGTATTTTAATCCCGGGGTAATCAGCCCCGCAATAAGCCCGACCCCGCACCCGACGGGAATTCCTATCGCAAAACCCACGCCCAGTTTTGCGGGATTGGGAATAAATGCAAACCCCGTGCCTGCGCCTGCGCCTATAATCCCGAGCCCCAAAGTCGACAGCGTCAATTTTCCCGCAGTCATCCAGGGTCCTTCTTTTAGAGAATTATCTTTGGTATTCGGCTTTGCCGATATTTCATATACGCACCCGTCCGGTGTTTCAAGTCCCTTAAAATGAAAATAAACCCTTGCATTTTTATTCGGCATTTTTTGTTTTTTAATTTTTACGATTGTTGCGCACAGCTTTGAATTTCTCGGTATTAAAAGCGTGCCTTCTTTTGTATATATTGCGTCTTGAATTATAAAATCTATGTCATCGCCCGCATGATGACATTCCGATTTGAATTTGCATTCAAAGACCGCTTTTATTACGTTTCCTTTGCAGATGACGTTACCGTTATCCGTTATTATTGCCTGATTATTCAGAGCGTTTTTTTCTTCAAAAAGATGCTCATACCTTGCATTTTCGTATTCATCGGCAAATGAAGGAATCAAAGTTAAACAAAAAGCTAAAATAAGAATTATTTTTTTCATACCTTTTTTATATATCGGTATTAAAATTTTGAAATCGCCCGACAAGCTAATAAATTATTAAATTCTTTATACCGCAATAAAACCTGTTTGGGCTATAAAACACCTTGTAAGCTTTATCGGGCGGGTTAATTTAATAATATGCCGAATTTCATCCGATTAAAACGGTTTTTTGTTATGCCGATATTGTTTCATCCAAAAGCTGTCCGAGCCTTTTAATTCCTTCTTCGATTGTATCGGAATCGGCGTTTGTATAATTCAGGCGCATTGCATTAACGTCATGCAGCCCGACATAAAAAGGATCCCCCGGGACATATACAATCTTTTTTTCAAGAGCTTTCGGAAACATTTTAACCGAGCTTACCCCGTCGGGAAGCGTTACCCATAAAAACATTCCGCCATGAGGGGTCGTATGCGAAACGTTTTTCGGGAAATATTTCTCGATTGCATTCAACATTGAAGTTGCCTGCGTTCTGTATAATTCGGTAATTTTTGAAATGTGTTCTTCGATATCATTATGTGTAAGATAATCCCAGATTAAATACTGGGTGAATATGTTGCTGTGAAGGTCGCTTGCTTCTTTTGATATTGAGATATTTTTTAAGATTTCTTTATTTTCGGATATTATATATCCTATTCTCATTCCGGGCGTTACGGTTTTTGAGAACGTTCCGAGCAATATGCTGTTTTTTAATTTACCCGCTCCTATATAAGGAAGCCTTACTCCTTCAAATCTTAAATCGCCGTAAGGATCATCTTCAATTAAGACGATATTTCTGTCTTTTAAAACTTCATAAATTTCATCTCTTGCTTTTTGAGTATAGCTTAAACCTGTCGGGTTTTGAAAATCGGGAATAAGATAAATAAGTTTGGGTTTATTTTTAAGCGCTTCTTTTAATTGCTCAATGTTCATCCCGTCTTTTGTGAGCTCTATCTGATGAAATTTGGGTCCGTATTGTGAAAACGCCTGAATTGCACCGAGATAGCTCGGTTTTTCCAAAAGGACATTGTCGTTTTCATTTAAAAAAACTTTTCCGATTAAATCCAGAGCCTGCTGAGAGCCTGTCGTAATCAGGACATTTTCAAAATCAAGGTTCAGATTAAATTTTTTGTTGTATCTTTGGGCAATATATTCTCTTAATTCGGGTAATCCTGCCGTTATGGAATATTGAAAACACTTGCTTCCGTATGTTTTAACTATTCTTCCCATTGATTCCAGCAATTCTTCTTTGGGGAATGATATAGGGTTGGGAAGTCCGCCTGCAAATGATATAATTTCGGGGTCTGCCGCAGTTTTTAAAATTGCTCTTATAAAAGAAGGCGGCGTTTGCTTAATTCTGTCAGATAGTAGTTCTTCCATATTCATTTTCTCCACATAAAAAAGAATACCATAAAATTTAATAATAATTTCTTTAATTTTATAAAATCTTAATTTAAAATTCACTATTGAAATATAAATTTACTCTTGACTGAGAGCTGCTCTAAGAGGTTAAAATAAATGTCAAACGGACAGAAGAAATTTTATTAAAAATACTTTTTTAACCGCTGCGGGTGCTCTTGTCGGCATATCTGCCGCCAAAGCCGCACTTGACATAAATCAATCGGGAGGTAAAACCATGAAAATACTTGTAATAACTGGAAGCCCAAGAAAAAACGGCAATTCAAACACTCTTGCCGATTACTTTATTAAAGGTGCAAAAGATTCAGGGCATAATGTCGTAAGATTTGATTCCGCATTTAAAAATGTGCACCCCTGTATTGCCTGCAACAAGTGCGGAATGAACGGACAATGCGTTTTTAAAGATGATTTTGAATTTGTAAGAAATAATATTGTAGATGCCGATGCGGTTATTTTTGCAACACCAATGTATTATTTCGGAATTTCTGCGCGGATTAAGGCCGTAATCGATAGATTTTATGCAATTAACGGGCAAATTCATACGCTAAAAAAATCTGCTTTGATTATGACTTACGCCGATACTTCCCCGAAAGAAGCCGAGCCTATCATAAGCCATTATGAAACACTTTTAAGATACCTCGGCTGGTCTGATGCAGGGAAAATAATAGCTTCGGGTGTCTGGACGGAAGGGGATGTAGCCCGCACGCAATACCCCAAAGCGGCATATGAGCTCGGAAAAAATATTTAAATATAAAGCGGATTTAAAAAATCCGCTTTTTTTACAGCCCCGTTAATTTTTCATGACTGAAGCGGGGAATTGCGCTTCTGAAATCGGTTTTATCAAAAGTTGTATCTTTGTTAAATCTTTACGTTAAAATCGTTTTCCCTAAAGGCGAAAAGGAACAAATCCGATATTATGTTCTTCCGATGTGTCAAGAAGTTTTTATTCGGGACTTTCTGTACCGCATTGGTTGATAGCAACTCTAAGTCAAGATATTTTGGCAAATAACAATATACATCATTAAGATGGTATCACATGAAAAATTGTATGATAATCATGATTTTACTTTACAGGTCTTTTCGGGCAGATATTTAAAACTTTAAATTATATTTTAGCCTTGTTTGCTTGAGAACATACCCGCTTAATTTAAGCGGGTTTTTTATTTATATTTCTCCGTTTCTTATTTCGTCATAAAATTTTATTGCCTTGCAAGGGTTTCCGACAGCAAGACAATTGTCGGGTATTGATTTTACAACTACGCTTCCCGCGCCGATTACGCTGTTTTTCCCGATTGTTACTCCGGGAAGAATAATAACTCCGCCCCCTATCCATGCGCCGTCTTTAACGGTTACGGGTTTTGCGCAGGTATTAAAAAACGAACCGCTTCCTTCTTTTTTATCTTTAAGCAGCCTGTATTCGGGCAAAACGGGATGATATGCGGTATAAATCTGTACATTTGGTGCAATTAAAACTTTATTTCCTATGACTATTTTTTCGTTGTCGATAAAAGTGCAGTTTGCATTAATAACAACATCGTCTCCGATGAAAATATTTTTCCCGAAATCGCAGAAAAAATTTAAATCCACGCTGACATTTTTCCCCATTGAACCGAACAACTGTTTTAAAATGTAATTTCTTTTTTCAATATTTCGATAATCGCATATAAAATATTCTTTTAGAAGCGCTCTTGCTTTTGCATGAATCATAAAAAGCTCTTTTGTGTCGGTTTCAATGAAATTATATTTTTGTACCATATTTTAATGCCCCTTAAGTGAATATGTCCGATTATAGTTTATCTTTTTTTATCGGGCAAATTGTTTATTGTTTTTAAGTCAGAATCTTATCCGCAATTTCAAGCGAATGAATTTTTGTTGTATTAATAATTTCAATATCCGCTTCTTTTATGATATTAGGTAGCTCCGTGCACCCCAAAACAACCGCCTTTGCGCCTTTTAATTTATAATTATTTATTATTTTTAAAAGCTCCAGCCTTGATGATTCTTTTATAATTCCTATGCACAGTTCATCGTAAATAATATTGTTTATTATCTTTTGTTCGATATCGTCAGGGATAATTACATTTATATTAAATTCATTTTTTAATTTATCCTTATAAAAAGGTTTTGTCATTGTGTATTTTGTGCCCATTAAAAGAACGGTATCAAAATTTTTCTTTTTTATATAGTTCCCCGCAGCTTCCGCTATATGAATTAAAGGAATATTTATTTGCTTTTGAACTTCATCGGCACAGATGTGCATTGTATTTGTTGCAATTGCAATATAATCGGCGCCGGCTGCTTCCAGTTTTTTGGCCGATTCGGTCAAAATTTTTGTTAATTCTTCCCAATTTTCTTTTGATTGCAGTTTTTCAATCTCATCAAAATCATAGCTTTCAATAAGCATTTTTGCGCTGTGGAGCCCTTTTTTGCGCTTATTTATTTCTTCATTTATTATTTTATAATATTCAACGGTCGATTCATGGCTCATTCCGCCGATAAGCCCGATTGTTTTCATTGATAACTCCTGTTTTTACGAGAAAACCCGCTTATTTAAGCGGGTTTTTGTGTGATTTATGATAAGTGGCGGGGACGACGGGGATCGAACCCGCGACCTCATGCGTGACAGGCATGCGCTCTAACCAATCTGAGCTACGCCCCCAACACAAACTATCATATATTAAAATTTTAAATTTGCAATAAACTATTTGGCGTATACGCTGACTTGTTTTCTTGTTCTTCTGTGCGGTTCAAATTTAACTACGCCGTCAATCAAAGCAAACAAAGTGTCATCGGAGCCGATACCTACGTTGTTGCCTGCGTGGATTTTAGTTCCTCTTTGTCTTACTAAAATATTTCCTGCAAGAACTTCTTCGCCGCCGAATTTTTTAACACCGAGGCGCTTGCTTTCTGAATCTCTTCCGTTTTTGGTTGAACCAAGTCCCTTCTTATGTGCCATTATTCTTCTCCTGCTTCATTTGTATCAGATGCAGCTTTTTTTGAAGCTTTTGCATTGATTTTATTAATCATAACTCTTGTAAATTGTTGTCTGTGCCCTTGTTTTTTTCTGTAGCCTTTTTTGGGGCGCTGTTTGAAAACAATGATTTTTTTAGCTTTATCATGTTTTACGATTGTGCCTTCAACGGTAGCAGAATCAACATAAGGTGTTCCGACTTTAGATTTTTTGCCGTTAACAAGCATTACAACTTTATCAAAAGTAACTTTATCGTTAACATTGTTATCCAAAAGTTCAATGTCGACGTATCTTCCTTCTTCGAGTTTATATTGCTTGCCGCCTGTTTCTACGATAGCATACATTTTGTTTTGTCCTTTCTTTTAAGGGACCGTAGCAAACGAATTTTGCATTTAGACACGGTCAGCCTCTCTTACGATTTATAAATATAATTTGAACATACTTAATTGTCAAATGATTTTTTTAAATTCTGTTTACTTTTAAGGGCATATCAACAACTTCAAGTTCATATACGGCTTCCGTTCCCAAATCTTCATAAGCTTTAATTTCCGCTTTTTTAACGCATTTTTGATATAAGCAGGCAACACCTCCGATTGCTTTTAAATATAAATATCCGGTATTTTTAATTGTCCTGTCGCCCTTTCCTATTGTGGCAAGGACTCCTTTTTCATATAATTCGGGCGCAAATTTATCCATTCTTTTTGATGTGGTGGGACCGACAGGACCTATGATTTCCCCTTCTTTTTTCGGGCAGGGTCCTGCATAAAATATAATTGCATTTTTTAATTCAAAGGGAAGCTCCTTATTATTTTTAATTGCATCAATCATTCTTAAATGCGCCATATCTCTTGCGGTATAAATTTTTCCCGATAATAAAATCTCTTCCCCGTCTTTTAATTTTTTAATTTCTTCAATGTTATCGGTTGACACTTTTTTATAATTTAAAGATAAATCGTTATCTTCAGGGATATAGTTTTTAAAATCGTATATTATCTCATCGTTTTTAATGACGCACTCCGTATGTCTTAAACTGTGGCAGTTTATATTTATGCAAACGGGCAATGACGCTATATGGGTTTGGGATGTGATAATTTTTGCTTCAAGAACATTATCTGCCCTGAAATCAACTTTTTTACCTTTAAACAAGGCATACTTTGCATTTATTGCGGCGACTTCCGCCGTTCCTCCGGCACCTATTCCTATTGTCATCGGCGGACATGCGCTCTCCCCCGCTTCAATTACCGCTTCTTTTGCAAAATCTAAAACGTCATTTAACGTGCTTGTCGGGTTCATCATTTTTAATTTTGTCATATTCTCCGCCCCGCCGCCTTTAATTCCGATTAAAATTGAAATTTCATCGCCTTTTTGAAGTTTGGTGTGAATAACGGAAGGCGTGTTTGTATTTGTATTTTCTCTGTTAAAAATTGCGTCATATACGACGGATTTTCTGTAAAAATTGTCGGTGTAACAGTCTTTTATTGCTTTATTTATTGCATCTTCAATAAAATCCCCTTCCAATTTTACTTCCTGTCCTATTTTTATAAATACGACAACCTGCCCCGTATCCTGGCACAACGGTCTTTGGGATTTATATGCTAGATATGCGTTTTTTAAGATTTCGTTTTTTATTTTTGAATCGCAATTTTTGATTTTTTCATAATAATTAAGGTCCAATCTTGTATTTGCAAGAATGAGCATATTATAGACGGCTTCATAGATAATTTTCGTATTCATTTTTAAATTCTTTCCTGATTGTTTTAATAATTTCTTCATCCGATAAATCCGGATTAATTTGTTTTAAAGTTATGATATGGCCTGTATCGATTTTTTCTCTGAAAATTCTCTCAAGTAATTTAATGTCAACATCTTTTAAAATGGAGCCGTGCTGCAGAAAGTATCCTTCTTTTCTGAATTGTGCCGAACCTATAAATTTTTTGTTTTGATAACAAATGTCGGCACCTGTGCTTATATTCATACAATAATTTTTATCGCCTTTTTTTTCTCCCGCCATATTTAACTTAATTCCCAAAGTATTAAATGCGTTAATTAAAGTTGTTGAAATCATTTTATAAGTTTCTATTACACTTTGTTTTTCTGGGATTTTCCCTACAATTGAATAAGTTATTTCGTTATCATGTAATAGCGCTCTTCCGCCTGTCGGGCGTCTTACGGTATCAATTTTTTCATCCGTTATAAATTCTTTTTGGTTTCTTCCCAAAGATACGCATTTCGGCTCCCAGCCGTAGAACCTTAAAAATAAATCATCGCTTTTATTTTTAATTGCATTCTCCAGAATCCAGAGGTCAAAATCCATATTATATTTGCCCGTGAATTTTTTATATTCAAATTCATAATTGACTTTCATAAAAAAAATAATATCATGTAATTATGAGGATGATTCAAAAATTAAAAGGCTTGGAGCGGGCTGTTGTTTTTATGCGCTGGGCAACCGACGGTCAGTTCGGCAGGCTTAAATATGTCGGCGACGATTTCGTTGAATTTGAGGTTTTAGATACCGATTCAATGGAATATACGGAAACCGTGCTTATCAATTCGCAGCTGATCCTGGAAGTTATAGTTTCGGGTTATGAAGTTGCAAGAATTATAGCGGAAATTTCCGTAAACCTTGCCGCCGATGAAAATTAAAGACAATTGAAGCATACAACAAAGCATATATTCTCATCGGTTTTTGAAATTTTCAATTTACCTTTGAGTGCTTTCAGTTTCTTTTTAACTATCTCGAGCCCCATTTTGCTTGAGCATTTTTGCGTGCCTTTTTTATCATACGGGTTTGTAAAGCATATATTGAAAAACCCTTCTTTTTTTTCGAAAACAATGCTTATGATACCGTCATACGGGGCATATTTAACCGCATTGGTTAAAAGATTTAAGATTATTTGCCTCGATAAATATTTATCCGTTGCAACGTAGCAGTCATCGGTTTTATCAATGTTTACGGTTATTCTTAAGTTTTTTTCGGCAATTAAAAAATTTAATACGCTTATTTCTTCCTTAACGAGTTTGTTCAAATTGATAAGTTCGATTTTGGGGCAGTATCTTCCTTTTGAAAGGCTGTAGCCCGTGAGCATATTTTCAATGTAATTCAGATTATGTTTATTTATTTTATAAATTTCATCCATAAAATCATCCCGCCTTACGTTTTTAAGCGCAAAATCCATACTGATAACGGGCGCTTTTAAGTCATGGATGATTTCGAAAATAAAATCTTCGTTCTTGCTGAAGTTTCGCATACTCTTTTTTTATCAGTAATTTTTAGCTTTATCATTCACAAGGTGGGTAATTACCCCTCTATTTACATTGTGTCATGGTCTATGTATAATTATTTTTGAGGTTAAGGATACTATAATGACATTAATAACGATTGATTATAAGAATGTTTCAAATAAAGTTATCGGCGATGAATTCGGTCTTGATATCGAAAGCGAATTCGGCGTTTATGCGCCTAAAATCGAAGATATAATTAAAAACCTTAACTTTAATAAAGATAAACAGGGCGCCTGGCTTCAATGGATGAATTTGGGATATAACGAAGAGACCTTATGGTATGTTAAAGAATATGCCGCCATGGTTGAAGGGCGCTTTGATAATGTTCTTGTGCTCGGTATAGGCGGTTCCGCCCTCGGCGCTATCGCATTTTGCCATGCGCTTTTAAAACCTCACTGGAATTTATTATCAAAAGAAGAAAGAGGGGGATATCCGAGGATATTTTTCCTTGATAACATTGATCCGGATGAAATAAACGGGCTATTGGATATTCTTGATTTAAGAAAAACCCTTGTAAACGTTATCACAAAATCAGGTTCAACGGCAGAAACCATGAGCCAGTTTATGATAATAAAAGACAGAATGCAAAACCTTCTGGGGGATGATTACAGGAAAAATATCGTTGCAACAACGGATAAACAATCGGGTATCTTAAGACAAATTGCAAATGAAGAAGGGTATAAAACATTTGTTGTGCCGGATGACGTGGGCGGCAGATTTTCCGTTTTTTCACCCGTAGGTTTAGTCCCTATGGCGCTTGTCGGCGTAGATATTGATGAAATTATGAACGGTATTAAAACAATGGATTTAGCTTTAAAAAATACCGAAATCAATAAAAATATTGCCGCTCAAAATGCACTTATTCATTATTTAATGGATACGCAAAAGGGACATTATATAACCGTTATGATGCCTTATTCTTCAAGATTAAAATATGTTTCCGACTGGTTTGTTCAGTTATGGGCGGAATCTTTGGGTAAAGAATTTGATAAAGAAGGAAATAAAGTAAACGTTGGTCCTACACCCATTAAAGCATTGGGTGCCACGGATCAGCATTCGCAAATCCAGTTGTACAACGAAGGCAAACACGATAAAGTAATTAATTTTATAAGAGTTGATGAATTTGATACTACTCTTGAAATTCCGAAAATATTTGATTGCACGGGTGTCAATTATCTCGGCGGAAAAACGATTAACGAGCTGATTAACGCCGAAGCCGATGCAACCGCGGTTGCGCTTACCGATTTTAAACGCCCCAATATTACGATTCATCTTCCTAAAGTTAATGCTTATTATCTGGCGCAGCTTTTCTATATGCTTGAAATGCAAACTGCAATTGCGGGCGAGTTGTATAATATTAACGCATTTAACCAGCCCGGTGTCGAACAGGCAAAAAATTATACATACGCTCTTATGGGGCGCTCCGGGTATGAAGAATCAAGACACGAGCTTGAAGAAAAAATCGGTATAAAAGAAGAAATAAAATCATAAAATAAAAACCGAAAGAATTTCTTTCGGTTTTTATCTATTTTTATGTTTTTTTTAAGCGTATAAAGTTTGTTCCTGTGCGGCTGCTTCATTATCCGCATTTTTATTATTGTTTAATGCTGCCGCAACAAGTGCAACTGCCGCTATGCCTCCGCCGATTAAAGCCGCAATTTTTCCTTTTGATAAGTTTTTTGTTGCCGCGTCTTTTATAACCGTAAGCGCCGTTGTTCCCGTTTTTGCAAGTTCGTTTTTATTTGCCAGAACTAATTCTGCAGTGTCCCCTGCTTTTTTAATTCCGCTTGTTGCCGTTTGTGATACTAATCCGCCAATTGCGCTTTGTGTATGCAGCCCTACATTTGCCACCATTTTTCTAACCTTCCTCTATTTTTTCGTTACATATTATTATTAAAAAAATCATCGAATAAATATTGCGCAAAAATAAAATTAATACGTAACAATTCTTTATATAATTTTATATTTCTTCCCCAAAAAGGCACCAGGTTGACGCTTTATTCAGCTTTACGGAAACAAAATCCCCAACCTTATATTTGTCTGATTCAAAATGAACAACTTTGTTGTTTCTCAATCTGCCTTCCAAAATTCTTTTGTTGTTTTCAAATTTTTCTTTTTCAACAAGAACTTCTAAAATTTTTCCCGTATATTTTTTATTTGAATTGAACGATGCTTCTTTAACCGCTTCGTTTAATTCGGATAATCTTCTTTTTTTGATATCATCGGGGATAAATTTATCAACCATTTTGCCCGCAGGGGTATTTGGCCTCGGGGAATATGCGGCGGTATTTGAATAATCAAGAGATAATTCTTTAATCATTTTTATCGTATCCTGAAATTCTTCTTCGGT
>DVJH01000144.1 GCA_018710795.1 Candidatus Galligastranaerophilus gallistercoris
CATTGCGGCAACGCCCCTTTGAATTCCTTTTGAACCGGTTAATTTATCGATAAGAAAATCAATTGCCGATGTTCCGAAATTTACGATATCGTTTTCTATTGAGTTTTTGGTGGTGTTGTCTGCGTTTTCAAGTCTTTCAAACAATGTATGCAATTGGGCTTTGGTGTTCTGTATTTCTTTTGTGCCGCTGTTTGATAATACTGCCTGCATTTTCTCTCCTTTATGTAAGTTTCAATATGTTTTGAATTATAAAGCAAATAAAATCGAAAACCGTTTTTTTTAATATAATCTTTATATCCTTGTAAAGATTACGCCATATATGCAATTGCGGTTAATTTTATTTTTTAAAATACTCTTTTTTGTAAATAAGGAGTATATCTTATGGAAAATAAAATTAAAGATATAAAAGCATGGCAGATATTGGATTCAAAAGGAAACCCCGCACTAAGAGTTGAAATTGAAACGTATGAAGGAATTAAAGGTTTTGCATCCGTTCCGAGCGTAACTTCAAAAGGCAGATTTGAAGCTTTTGAATTGAGAGATAACGATAAGTCCGTTTACGGCGGGCTCGGAGTTTTAAAGGCGGTGAATAACGTTAAAGAGACAATAAAAAATGCTCTTAAAGATAAATGTGTTTTAAACGGGTATGAAATCGATAATCTTTTGGTTGAGCTTGATAATACGGAAAATAAATCAAAACTGGGGGCTAATGCAATTCTGGGGGTGTCTATGGCTGCAGCTTGCTGTGCTTCAAAATGTTTAAACATTCCTTTGTATGAATATATAGGGGGGATTAATGCCGTTATTCTTCCCGTTCCGATGATAAATATAATTAACGGCGGAGCGCATGCCAACAATAATCTTGATTTTCAGGAGTTTATGATTACTCCCGTCGGTGCGGAGAGTTTTTATGATGCAATAAGAATGTCGAGCGAAATATTTCATACGCTTGAAAAAAATTTAAAAAAAGAGAATATGTCAACTTCAGTCGGGCTTGAAGGAGGATTTACACCCGACCTAAAAACAAATAAAGACGCAATTGAATTAATTTTAAATGCAATAAATGATTCGGGGTATACGACGGATGAAGTTAAAATCTGTCTTGATATTGCTTCAAGCGAACTTTATAAAGACGGGAAATATAATTTTCGGGGTGAAAATCTTATTCTTGATAAAAAAGAGGCGGCGGAATATTTTGAACATCTGGTCGAAGATTATCCCGTTATTTCGATTGAAGACGGTATGGCGCAGGATGATTATGACGGGTGGAGAATTTTAACCGATAAATTAAAAGATAAGTGCCTTCTTGTCGGAGATGATTTATTTGTTACAAACTCAAAACTTTTAAAAGAGGGGATTGAAAATAATATTGCAAATGCAATATTAATTAAGCCCAACCAGATAGGAACGGTAAGCGAAACCATCGAGACGGTAAGAATCGCAAAAAATGCGGGATATAAAAATATAATTTCCCACAGATCCGCAGAAACCGAAGATACTTTTATTGCGGATTTTGCGGTCGGAATAAATTCGGGGCTTATTAAGACGGGTTCAATGTCAAGGTCGGAGCGCACCGCAAAATATAACAGACTTCTTATTATTGAAGATGAATTGAAAAAATCGGGAAAATATATGGGGCTGAATTCTTATTTTAAGAATGCAAAAATATGCTGCAATAAATGCAACAGATACGGATAATTTTATACGTGGAAGTTCGGGCGTTTTTAAGGCTTGTTTGCTTACAATGCTTAAATTTCCTGTGTCGCAATAGAATGGTTAATATAATTATCCCCCGTATAAATTCTGATTTTCTTAGCGGCTCGGTTTTAGAATTTCGCTTCATAATTTCATAAATGAAATTATTCCGCTTCATCAACACTCGCCTTGGCGCACTTCGTTCACTGCCGTTCACATTCCGTGCTACAGAAAATCAGGTATCAATATTTGTGGCGTAGATTGCGTTCGCCTCGATAAAATCACGTCTGGGGCCGACATTGTCGCCCATAAGAATGTCAAATAATTCATCGCAAAGCATTGCGTCTTCAATTGAAACCTGCAAAAGCGTTCTGTTTGCAGGGTCCATTGTGGTTTCCCACAATTGCTGCGGCATCATTTCGCCCAAACCTTTGAACCTTTGCAATTGAATGCCTTTTTTGCCTCTTTCTTCAACAATTCTCTGCAATTCGGCAAAAGACGTTATATCTTTTGAACCCTCCGGTGTTTCAAGGGTTAAGATTTTTTCTTCTTCAATTAAAAATTCTCTTATTTTCGGGTATGAATTTTTAATTCTTTCATATTCTTTTGACCTTATCATGTTTGATGTAATCGTAACGGGGTCAATATATTCTCCCAAATCAACTCTGAAATAGAATTTATTGTTGTCTTCATTTTTGGCTAAGAATACTTTATAGTTTTTAGCTTCTTCAATACCGTAATTCAAAGCGTGGTCTTCAATATAGTGCGCAAGATATTTATAGATTTCCTGCATTCTTTCTTCATTGTCAAAATCGTTGGGTTCAATGTTTGATCTTATTAAACCTCTTACGATGACGGAGGGCATCTGGTTGATTATCGGGTTATGGAATGATTTATAATAAGATGACATTGAATAAATCATGTTTTCCAATGCATCATCCGTGAGGCTTTTTGTTTTTGCTTTGTTATATAAAGTCATTCCTTTAATGCCTCTTTCCCTCATCATTTTATCCAAAGCTCTGTCGTCGTACAGATATTCCGCCGTTTTTCCTATCGTAACTTTATATAAAGGCGGCTGGGCTATATAAATATGACCTTTTTCGATTAAGGGTTTTGCATATCTGAAGAAAAACGTTAACAATAACGTTCTTATATGAGCTCCGTCAACATCGGCATCGGTCATAAATATAATTTTATGGTATCTTAATTTATCGGTGTTCACTTCATCCGGGTTTTTGGAAATATTGACGCCGATTGCCTGAATTAAAGATTGAATTTCATTATTTGCATACATTTTATCCAATCTTGCACGTTCAACGTTTAAGATTTTACCTCTCAAAGGTAAAATTGCCTGAAACATTCTGTTTCTGCCCTGTTTAGCGGAACCTCCCGCAGAATCACCCTCTACAATATATAATTCGCATTTTTCGGGTTCTCTGTTCGAACAATCCGCAAGTTTCCCCGGGAGTGTTGAAGATTCGAGAGCCGTTTTTCTTCTTGTTAATTCTCTTGCTCTTCTTGCAGCTTCCCTTGCTCTTTGCGCCTGCAGAATTTTTTCGATTATTAATTTTGCGGTTTTTGGATTAAATTCAAGCCATTCCATGAATTTATCTCTTACGACATCATTTACGATAGGGGTAACTTCCGCATTTCCCAGTTTTTCTTTTGTCTGCCCTTCAAATTCGGGGTTTGAAATTTTAACCGAGACAATGGCCGTCATGCCTTCTCTTATGTCTTCACCCGCTAAATTTTGTTCGTTATCTTTTATGATGTTATTTTTTCTTGCATAATCGTTGATAACTCTTGTGATACCGTTTCTGAAACCCGTCAGGTGGGTTCCGCCGAAGTGGGTGTTAATGTTATTTGCAAAACATAAAATGTTTTCATTATATGCATCCGTATATTGAAGCGCAACTTCAACCGCAACGCCTTCCACCGTTTTTTCCATATAAACGGGTTTTTCAAACATAACGTTTTTATTTTTATTTAAATGTTCGACATAGCTTGCAATACCGCCTTCATAGTGGAAGGTTTCTTCTTTTTGATTTTTTTTGTCGTGGAATATAATTTTTAAACCTTTGTTTAAAAATGCCATTTCTCTGAATCTGCTTCCCACAACATCGCAGTCGATTTCCGTTGTTTCGGTAAAAATTTCAGGGTCAAGCCAGAATGTTGTTTTTGTTCCTCTTTCGGTTGTTTCTCTTACTTTTTCAACGGGATGAACGGGTTCGCCCCTTAAATATTCCTGACGGTATAACCAGCCGTCGCGCGCAACTTCAACTATAAATTTTTCGCTCAATGCGTTTACAACGGAAGCGCCTACGCCATGGAGCCCGCCCGATACCTTATAACCGCCGTCGCCGAATTTTCCGCCCGCATGAAGCACCGTATGAACGATTTCAAGTGCGGATTTACCCGAATCGGGTTTAATATCAACGGGAATTCCCCTTCCGTTATCCTGCACGGTAACGGAGTTATCGGGATTCACCGTAACGATAATCGTGTCGCAAAACCCTGCAAGGCTTTCATCGATTGAGTTGTCCACAATTTCATATATACAATGGTGAAGCCCTCTCTGGCTGGTTGAGCCGATATACATACCAGGTCTTAACCTTACGGCTTCCAACCCTTCAAGTACTCTTATATTACTCGCATCATAATGCTGTGTTGCGGTTTCTGTCATAATCTCCCCTTTAATAAATATACCTACATGCTAGCACAAAAACGCCGCATGAGCCAAATTACAAACATAATTTAACATAAAAATAAGTCAATTTTTTATATTTTGAATTTTTATATAAATATATATAAAGAAGGTTTGGTTATGATAAACGGTATAAATTTATTCAATACGGCGCCTCTTCAATTTAAAGGCGGAAGGAATGTTTCGTTCAAAGGAAGCGGCGTTCAAAACGATTGTTTTATAAAATCGGAGCAAAAAAAGCCTCTTGACAATGAATTTATCAAATGGGCAGAAGAAAACGATTTTTTAAATAAAGGTTTAAAAGAATCTTTCAGTGAAGAAAACCTTTTGGGGCAGGGTTTTTCAAACAGTGTTTATAAAATAGAGGGTAACGATGATTACGTTTTAAGGGTGCCAAGAAGCTATTTTGACCCCGATAAAACGGATTTTGGCGATTATAAAATTAGAGATACAAAAGATAAGAATTTAAAAAGTAATTTCGGGCAGCAGGCTGCTTTAATTCAATCCGATGATGTTCATAAACCTTCAATTGAAGTTTTATTAAAGCAACAGGGAATTACAAACGGAAACCCGCCCCCTTCCGCTATTTTTGAAGAAAGCGGAAAATTAAGGGAAGGCGAAATTTCTTATGAGGCAATCGAGCGCAAGGAACATTATGCAAAATGTTTAAAAATTTTAGCTTCCATGCCCCAGAGCGCTTATGATGATTTAATAGATAAATTTATTGAGCTTGATGAAGCGGGATATAAATTTGATTATTACAATCCGAATAACTTTTTATTGGATGAAGATAAAGGTTCAATAGAGATAATTGACCTTGATAAATACAAGGCTCCTTATAAAAATGATTTGGGGAATGCTCTTTGGGCGCTTACAAATATTGAATACTTAAATACATATCTTTCAAGTTATGATGAATCTTCTCGCCTTATAAGCGATAATGATAAGAATGAAGCTGTCGGAAACACCATAGAAGTTATTTCAAAATATACAAAAGCGCTTCAAAATAAGGGCAAAAAATATTCATCCGACGGGTATGAATTTATGACGCAATTATTTGAAAGCTATCCTATGAGTTTTTATTTAAAGACACTAAATAGAAGCGAAAAATTGCAAAAATTAAAAGACATGGGCGTTATGGATTAGGTTTTTTAGTTTTAATTCCCTTGTTTATAAAAAAGAAGATATAAAGATTTTATCAAACT
>DVJH01000145.1 GCA_018710795.1 Candidatus Galligastranaerophilus gallistercoris
CGGCTAAATTAAGCGCGTTTGTATGTGTTATTATGGTTCTTCTGATATCGCCGTCCGTTAAAATGCCGGCCAGTTTCCCAGACCCGTCGCAAACAAGCGTGCACCCGAGGTGCATATCCGAGATATATTTAACCGCAATATCAAAAGGAGTATCCTGATTTATTACGGGAAGTTTTTCACCCTTTATCATAAGTTCTTCGACTTTATATAATATTCCTTTACCGAGCGCTCCCGAAGGATGAAACAAAAGAAAATCTTCTTTTGAAAACCCGCGCTTTTTCAACAGGCAAACCGCAATCGCATCCCCCATTGCAAGGGTAACGGTCGTGCTTGCGGTGGGGGCTTTATTCAGGGGGCAAGCCTCTTTTTCAACCGAAATATCAAGAACAACGTCCGATTTTTCGGCGAGCGTTGAATGCAGACCGCCCGTCAGACCCACAATCGGAACTCCGAATCTTTTAATTAAAGGAAGAAGGTTTAACAATTCGCCCGTTTCACCGCTGTTTGAAATAGCAATAACAACATCCTGCTTAGTTATAATCCCCGAATCTCCGTGGGTGGATTCGGCAGGGTGAAGAAATACGGCGGGCGTTCCCGTTGAACACAATGTCGCCGCAATTTTTCTTCCGATAAGACCGGATTTACCCATGCCGGTAACAACAACTTTACCTTTGCAGGAATATAAAATATCTATCGCCCTGTTAAAATCGGCATTCAGTTTGTTTTTAAGAGCAAGAATGGAATTTGCTTCAATATCAAAAACTTCGATTGCGCTTGAAATTAAATCATCTTTATTAATAACACATTCTTTTTGCATTGTTTTTTCTCCCGACAGGAAAAATTATACAATAAAAAGAGTATTTTTTTAAATTATAAGAAAACAAAAAATCCAATCTGCCGATAAATTAAACATAGATCGGAAGAGAAAATTTTATGACGGCAAACACGGTTAATAAAGAAGAAGAAAAACTCACAAAAAAGATTGCAAGTTTCTTGTGTTCGGCTCAAAATGAACTTACAATCAACATAAGCAGATTAAATTTTATTGATGCGTCAAGAACCGCATTGTTAAATTCAACAAAATGCTATGTAAAAGATCCTTTTAAAAAAATTAACTGGATAGTAAAGGATGAAAACGTAAAAAATATTATCATGCCTTTTAAGCTTGATAATATGGAAATAATAGCAAACAAGGATTAAAAAATGGCAAACGTAATCAAAGCAATCCATGAAAATAAACTTATAGGGATTATAAGAGAAAACGACGCAAAAAAAGCAATAGAGATTGCAAATGCCTATATTGAAGGCGGAATTAAAATTATAGAAATGGCGGCATCCATTGATGCGGTCAGAGAAGTGGCAAAAAACGAAGAGGTTTTTGTTGCAAGAGGCGGAATAATAACAAGAGAACAGGCGCTTGAAGCCATAAAAGCCAATGCGAAATTTCTCGTGTCGCCGATTTTGCAAATGGGGCTCGTTAAACTTTCAAGCGGCTATAAAACGCCGCTGGTTTTAACCGCAACAACCCCCAACGAAGCATATCAGGCATGGCAGGCAAGAATTCCTCTTATTAAAATATATCCGATTAAAGATTTGGGCGGAGCAGGATATATAGAAGAATTATTAAGACCAATGCGCTTTTTAAACGTTATGCCGACGGGTTCAATCAAAGTTGAAGACATAAAAGATTACCTTAAAGCAGGTGCAACGGCGGTGGGGCTCGGCAGAGCATTATATTTTAACAAATCGTATGATGAAATCAAAGAAACGGTAAAAGAGGCGGTAAAAGCCGCAGAATTGATTTAATCCGTTATTATTGCGTCAACTTTTATATCAAAATTATCGGTCGGAACTTTATCGACAACAAGCTCTTTATTGATTACCGCAATTTTTTTTGCGCTGAAAAGCGGATTTGAAAATAATCTGTCATAATATCCCTTTCCGTATCCGAGACGGTTTAAATCTTTATCTGCGGCAAGTGCCGGTATAAAAGCAAGGTCAATAACGGAAGGTAAAACTGGTTTTGTCAGGGGCTCCATAATATTAAATGCGCCTTTTATGAGCTCACCCTCGTAAGGACATATTTCAAGATAATCCTCTTTAACTTTCGGAAGATAAAAATTCTTGCCTTCAACTTTTAATAGTTCAAGAAGATTAATTTCAAATTTAAGAGGATAAAAAATTAAAATATTTTTTGCATTCAAAAAATCGCTTAAACTTTTAATTTTTAAGACAATCTTATCCGATGCCTCAACTTGGTTTAAGCTTTTTCTTAAAAGTGAGTTTATTTTTCTTAATTCAAATTTATTCACATATTCATTTTATGCCAAATTGAATAAATTTTTCAAAATCACAATCCAAAAGCATGGTTTGGTTTCTTTTTTTTCTTCTTTTCGTTCTTCTTTCTGATAAGCAGCGAGAAAACTCATAAATTCTTCAGAATACATTGAATATAAGACTCCTTAATTCCTCATACCATTTAATAAAGAATTTTTAAAGGAAAAAATTGCTCTTTGTGTAAAGTTATTTTAACCGGGCGGCCAATTCAAAGGGCGCCCCGAGATAACATGGATATGCAGATGAAAAACTTCCTGCCCCGCACCTTTGCCCGTATTGATAACGGTTCTGTAATCCGTAATATTTAATTTTTTACACGATATATTTACCGCACTTAAAAGTTCGCCCATAAGCTCTTTATCGTCAAGCTCTCTTAAACTTTCAACGTGGATTTTGGGGACAACAAGCAGATGAACGGGCGCAACGGGGTTAATATCTTTAAATACGGCAACTTTATCGTTTTCATAGACAAATTCCGTATTAAATGCGCCGTTTGCAATTTTACAAAAGATACAATCGCTCATACAATTTCTCCGTCATTAAGGAATGATTTTACACATGCATACGGCATGTGGCAAATTTTGAACAAAATAATTAAGGTAGTATAATTAAATTATGAAAAACGGACTTAAAAAAATTGTCTGCGCCTTGATTTTATCAAGCTATCTTTCAATTGCAACCGCAACGGCGGAACCGCTTAAAGGTTCGGTTACGGAAAATGAAAAACTGCCCGATGAAAAAATGTTTACGGGTGAAGTTGACACGCTTGATAAAAAAGACAATATAAAACTTACCGTATCACACGTTATAAGCGGCGCAATAAACGAAGCGGGAGATGAATTTTTTGCCGAAATAACGGAGGACGTTAAAGGAGAAAAAGGCGTCATCATCCCCAAAGGTTCAATTGTCCACGGCATAATTCAGCATATACAGGACCCCAAAAAATTAAACCGCGACGGCTATATGATAACGGCATTTGACTATCTTGTTACACCGGACGGCAGAAAAATTCCGATTCAGGGCAGCTTATCAACGAAAGAAAATCTGGCAAAAGGAACAATTAAAAACGTAGCGCAGCATGCGGGCGTTACACTCGTCGGGGGAGCATTGGGCGGATTGATGAGTATAAACCTGCTCGGGCTTGAAACCGCCATAGCTTCACACGGGCTCACCGCAGCGGGGGGTGCCGCCATAGGGGGCGCAATCGGGCTTGTATCCATGATGAATAAAAAAGGAAATGTTGAAAGCTTAAGCCCCGGAGATGAATTTGAGATAAAAATACTCGGTGAAATTGATCTTCCCGTATTTTCCGAAGACGCATTCAAAGAAGACGATATATATATCGAAGGATTAAATGTAGATATATACAGCGCAAAATATACAAAAGACCCGTTCGGGGACGATAACTTTATTACATTAAACTTAAAAATAGATAATATGAGCAATATGGATTTTTATCCGTTTGATATAGCATTAATGGATGACGTTAAAAAAATATATTATCCGTCACCTTTCAGCGACAACGATATATGGTTCGGCACAATTAAATCCGGCGAAAGAGCAACGGGGAAAATATCTTTTTCCGTTACAAGCAAAAAAAACAAACACTGGCTTATTTTTATGGACAGAGGAACAAGAAAGCCGGTGGCAAAATATTCTATTGAATCGAATTTAATGTCCGATAAAGATAAAAAAGTTAAAAAAAGGGGCTGAATTTTGGCAATTTTCGTTAGTGCGCGGTTTTTATAAATACATAAGAGAACAATAAATTAAGTATTATAAAATGCAAAATAGCGTAAATCAAAGCACCCTGCTGCAAACATACATACAACAAAATAAAACGGTGCCGAACAATTCGGCGCTTGGCGGCATTATGGCAAAAAACGGCATACAGCCGCAAATTATGCCGAATCAAACCGACGGGGACAGTTTTGAAAACAGCGCAAATAACAACAACGGCGGCAGCAGCACAAAAAGAACGGTTGCAAAATTCGCACTCGGAGGAGCCGTCATATTAAGCGCCGCTGCGGGAATAATAGCGGCATTCAGACATAAAGGCGGAGCCGTTAAGAGCTTTAAAAATTTATTTAAAAAGAAACCGACAGTACCCAAAAACATTGAAGAAACCGGGCAAAAACTCAAAGAACAGTTTGAAAATATGGGCGAACTGCAAAAAGGCGCCGACAATATAAACAATGCCAAAGATTCGGTCGTAAGGCATTTTCTCTCAAAAATCCCGGGGTTTAAAAGGTTTGACAACTGGGCATCAAATTTATATAAAAAAGCCGCACACAAAACCCTGTCTAAAAGCTACGGAAAAGCTTTCGATATAACAAGAGCATCGGATGACGTTATACTTGATGCAATTAAAAACAATGCCGACCCTAAATCGGCAAGGTTAAGAGAGCTTATAGAAAAAAGACAAAATGCGCTAAAAGAATTCTGCGATCCCGAAAATATTTCAAAGAGAATGCAGGAATTGGACAAATCAATGGAAAGGCTCGATGTTGAAGCCTGGGAAAAAATTAAAAAATTAAGGCCTAAAAATATAAGAGGATTTGCAAAAAAATACTCAACAACAAGTTTGGCAGAAGGCAGATTAAAACAATCAAAGAAAATTCAAAACGAACTTACGGAAAAATTTGTAAACGGCGGACTCAATAAAAAAGAAGCCGAAGAATTCAGTGAACTTATAGAAATTTTAGGCAAAGAAAAGCCCAAGATTTTAAAAAGCAGCCAAAGGGCACAAAAAGCATTCAAATGCGCATTTACAAAGGAGCAGACTGATTTATTCGAAAAATTAAGGGATATAAATTACGGCGCTGCGCCCAATGATGTTTTAAGCATATTTGAAACTGTAGGATTGCTCGGTTTATATACCGCACAGGCTGACACCAAAGAAGAAAGGGTAAGCGTAAGCTTAACGACCGGTATACCGCTGCTTGCAAGCCTTGGAACAACAATTGTTGCAACAAGCAAAATGGTAAGCGGGGCAAAAGCGCTGGTATTAGGTCTTGCTACAGGTGCCGTTGCGAACAGAATAGGCAAATTTGTCGATAAAAAATATCTTGAATCAAAAGGCATGGACGAATCGCCCAAGACAATCATAACCATTGATGATTATGTCAATACGATAAAACAGGATACAAAGACAATTTTAGGACAATAAAAACCGCCTTTTATAACAAAAAGCGGTTTTTATATTATTGAAAAATCAATTATTCTTCAACGTTGATTACGCCTACGGGGCAGCCTTCAGCTGCTTCTTTAACAGCATCTTCGTTGCCGGCGATTTTTGATTCATCTACAACTGCAACGTCTTCAACTTTGAATACGTCAGAACAAAATGATTCGCAAGCACCGCAAGCAATGCAACCGTCTTCAATAGTAACTTTCATTTCTAACTCCTTTTTTAATAAAATTACACTTTTTTATGTATCGGTTATAAAAAATATGATAACCGTAAAATTTCAAAATTGCAAACTATTTTTCTTCATCAATATATATCTCTTCTACGTTATGAATAACCCCGCCCAGAGGTGTCGGGAAGATATTTTTAAATTTGTTTGAAATTGCAATAATATTTAAAGGGCTGTACAAATATATAACGGGATTATATTCGGCTACTATTTCCTGATATTTATCATACAGCCGTTTTCTTTTTTCAAAATCCAATTCCAGCGCCGCTTCATCAAAAATATTATCCAGTTCATATTCAAAATCCAAAATTTTATCGGTCGATTTTATGTCATTGTCGCTTCGCTGGTTAAAAAGGTGCAAAGCGCCGTTATGATGCCACACGTTATACCCCGAATGCGGTTCAAGAGGATTACCGGTGAGAGCAATAATAATTGCCTCCCAATCAAGTGTATTTGAGAGCCTGTTAACCAGAGAATTAAATTCGACGGGTTTAAAATTAACGGTAATACCGAGTTTTGACAAATCTTCCTTAATACTGACGCCCGTTGCTTCTCTTTGGGTGTTTCCCGCATTTGTCAAAAGTTCAAATTCTACCTTATTTCCGTTTTTATCATAGAGAATATTATTTTTTAAATAAAATCCCGATTGCTTA
>DVJH01000146.1 GCA_018710795.1 Candidatus Galligastranaerophilus gallistercoris
TATGCAATATGTTCAAGATTTGTAATTAAAAAATTATCAACTTTTATTTTCTCTATTTTTTCTTTTACCGTTAATCCCGCTATATTTTTTTCAACCTCAAAAATTTCTTTTTTATTGTCATCGATTGAAGAATCATCATCTTCCGTTTTATAAGGTTTTATTTTAATTCCGCTCAAATTCTTTTTTAATTTCTCAAAAAATAAAAAACTCGTTGATTTTTCGGGGATATAAAAAACGGAGTCTTTATTCAAAAATTCTTTAAGATAATCAATAAAACCGAATTGCGAATTCATTTTAACAACGGAAACATCTTTTCCTTTTGTTTGAATATCTGCCTGAATATGATATCTGGGGTCCACAAAAAGCGTTATATGACCGTTTGAATCAATAATTCCTTCTCCTGCGGTTCCGATAAACCCCGTCATTTTTGATAGGGGCGAAGTTTTATAATGTTCAAAAGAATAGTCATCTTTTGATTTTAATAAAAGAAATTCGTTGTTTTTTAATTTTTGCATATTGTTCTCAATAAATTATTTGTATTATAACACTTCTTGTTCCCTTCGTGTCATCAAAATCGACAAATAAAATCCTCTGAAACCTGTCCAGCTCAAAATCTCCCTCTATAAAGGGAATACAAACCCCGTTTCCGATTAAAGCCGATTTTATATAACCGTTTGCAAAGTTATCTTTCCATTCAATATCATGAAAATATTTGTTTTGTTTGGGTATGATTTTTTCCAAAAAATTGTTTAAATCTTTTACAATCCCCGGGTCATATTCCATAATTTTAATGCCTGCCCTGGAAAGCGGGGTATATATATGAATAAGCCCGTTTAAAACGTTTTTTGAGAGAATTTTTTCTTTTGCGTTTTCCGTTATGTCTAAAACATCATTATTTCCGTTTGTATTTATCAGAAATTTCAAATTCAAAATGTTCAATATTTTTATCCATCATAAATTATACGGGAAACAAAAATGCTCCCCATATAATTTATAAAAGATTTTTTCTATTTGAATAATCCTGTACAGATTATTGCCGCAGAGGTTAATAATGCGGCGAGTGAATAAAGCGTGTAAGAAGAAAAAATTCTTCCCGTTTTTTTATCTCTTATATTTATGGCGCAAGATAAACAAATTGCCGAAATGGCTGCACCCGTGAGCATTCCCGTTACGGTTTGTGCGCTCAATATGTTTTTGAATATTTTCATCATTGCAAAAATTAAACAAACGGGTACCGCTAAACTTAAAACGGCGGGAATTATCGTCTTAAAAGCTGCAGAATTTGTTAAAATTTTAATATATTTTATTTGGTCATTTGTTTCATTTTCCGTTTTTTTAATTGTTTTATTAATCGAACCGTTCACTGCAAGTTTTAATAAAAACGGCATCATTGCTCCGATTAACAACCCGAAAGATACAAACGGGTTTAGAAGATCGGCATTTTCAAGATTAATGATTAGTGCAAATGCGCAAATCATTGAAAATAAAGTCAATACGGATGACCCCGCCAAAAGCTTTTCGGATTGATTTATAAGGTTTAATCCGGTATCTGAAATTTTTTGCAGCCTTTCTTTTGTTTCATCGCTTGAATTTATTAATTCCGCTTCTTCAATAGTGCTTTTTGCAAGCGGAACAAGAGCTCTGTATCCGATAATAAAAATAAAGGTTGAAACCATTGCGGTATTTGCAAGGCTTATTCCGTATGCTCCGAGTATATATCCGTCCATTCCGCCTGCCGTCATAAATGCGGTAAGAACCACAAGCGCCGCAACAAAAAATATGATAAAACCTTTGAATATATTATCGGATGAGTTTGTTTTTGCGTTTGAATCCGAATTGATTTTTTTAGATGCTCCGAGTATGCACCCCGCAATTATTCCCGCTGCGGCTGCAAGAAAAATGCCGTGGTATCCGGGTAAAAAGATGACATCTATTAACAGGTAGCATAATCCCGCAAATATAATAACCGTAATTGCCGAAGAAAATTTAACCGAAAATGAAGGGTTTCCTTTTTCTCTTGCCCGTATAAACAAACTTGCCGCAATTGTCGACAAAATTCCCAAAGATGCAAGCGTTAAAGGAATAAGCGTTCCCATTAAATCAAGGCATAAGGACCCCAAAACCATGGAAGATACGATTGCACACACATAAATTGCCGTCATTTGCGCTCCGAAGCCTGCGGCATTTTTAATATTATCTGCCGCACTGCAGGCTGCCATATGCGTTTGATTGTCTTTCAAATTGGTGATTGAAGTTGTTGAAAAAATTTCGCTTCCCGCATTCAACATAAAAGAGGCAAAGCAAATACCTAATATGTAGCCTGAGAGAATGTTAGGGTCTTTAAAGAAAAGATATAACAAAGGCAGAATTATTGTTGAAAGCCCTATGGTAAAAAGACCGTTGACAAAGCCTCCGTTAAAAGCCGTTTTAAAACCGCCGTTTAATGAATTTTGAGCTTGATTTAACACTTTTGAGCTTGTTTTTGCACATACAATACTTCCCGAAAATGCGGCAAAAATTGAAGCAAATGCACCTATGATAAAACTTATTGCTTCATATAAGCCGATAAATTTGTAAAGACAAAAAAACGCACCGATTGAAATCACGGAAATTATTGCACATTCTTTTGTTAAAAAGCATAAGATGTTTTTTAACAAAAGGTCTGAATAATTTTTTATATTTTCATCTTCAAATTTATTAAGCATAACATCATGGGTTTTTAATGCCGCAAGAAACAATGCGAGCATTCCCGCAATGGGACCTGCATAAATAATATCGGGTTTTGTAAAATCGGGGGCATATTTAAATAAAATTACCCAACAAGAATAAATAAACGCAACCAAAAAAACAGAGTAAAACAAAATTCTTCTTGCTCTCATTAAAAAAGTCATAAATTCTATCCCGCTACATAATACTTACAGGCGTAATTATAACACACTGAAATTTCTTTTGGCAAAAGCAAAGGGGCGGAAGCAACAATGCATTTCCGCCCCCGAGCATTCAAAAGACCTTAAGCATTAAAGCGGTCTTGTGCTCCCTTTATACTTATTCTATCGTTAATTTTTTAACCTCATTTATTTTATCGGGTTCTTTTTTTATTAATTTAACGTGCAATATTCCGTCTTTGTATTCGCATTTGGATTTTTCCGTATCAATTTTATTTTCAAAGGGGATGGTGCGCATAAATTTTCCGTAGCGAAATTCGCTGAAATGAAGTTTATCTTCTTTATTTTGTTTTTCAAACTTTGCTTCGGCGCATATTGAAATTGATTCATCCGTCAGATTAACTTCAATATCTTCTTTTTTAACGCCTGTAAGTTCAACGTCGATATTGTATTCGTTTTTGTTTTCCGTAATTTGAATTGCCGGTCTGAAGGCTCTTTCAAACGGTTTATTGTCTGCCGTATAAGGTTCCAATTCTCCGAACGTCTCTTTTAAGAATCTTTCCAAATCTTCATGGATATTTTCAAAAAAATATGACGGTTCTCTTTTCATTAATCCGAATTTCATTATGATGTTTTCCTTTCAATTGTTAATCTTATTTTGTTAAAAATTGCGGTTCTTTTTATCCTCAAGATGTTGATACAACAAGGGTAATATAATTTTTGTAAACATTTGTAACATGAGGCGCATTTTGCGAAATTTTTATTCTTCAAATGTTTTTATTTTCATGTAGGTATTTAAAAAAGGTAATACCATGAGTTTAAATGCAATCGGCGCATATAATGCGTATCAACAACAATCAATCAACCCGACGAATAACCCCTTTATAGGCGGCGGAAGTTCTCAGGGTACAAGCATTTGGGGAAACCCGCAGACTACGGGTGTTCAAACTCCGCCTCAGACCCCTGCAACCGGAACTTCTTATCAGAAAGAAATAAATGATGTTGCAATGATAGGCGCAAATAAAAAACAAGGCTTTGAAAACGGGCTCGGGGGAACATTCAACCCTGATGACCACAAATTATTTACATATGCCTAAATTTTAAAACGTTTTAATTAAAAAAAAGAAGACCTTTAAAGGTCTTCTTTTTTTTACATAACCATCTCCAAACTCATATCATAAGGCGTTGATTTTACCATGAGTTTTTTGCCGCCCGTTTTTACGATATACAGACTGTCTGTATCGTTTTCCTGCGCCAGTCTTGATTGAATATCGGTATCTTGAATTTCAACATCTCCGAAATTATACAAAACGTATATGTCATCCTGAATGTATCCGACCAAAGATGTTGTGCCTTCAAATTTTGCAAGGTATAAACCTCTTGTTTCAGTTAATTTTGAAGAAGAAACAATTGTTGCAACCTCATCATCTTCAACGGGAGCTTCCTCTTTTGTTTGAGGTTTGTTTTGCTCATCCTGTGCTCTGAGTGCGCTTAAAACTTCCGCTTCATCGGACGTATCGTATGAAATCGGGTATGCTGCGGTATACCTTGTTTCAATAGGCGTATAAAGCTGTTTGATAACTTCGTCGTCTTCGGTTTCGGTTTTTATTTCATTTGTTTTGATTTCATCTTCTTCGTCTTTGTAGAGAATTTCATCCGCTTCAATAGCATCGTCGGGTTCAACTAAGCTGTCCATATAAGCGTTGAATGCCCTAACCTTTTCTTCTTCGGTAATTTCATCATTTGTTCCAACATTATCTTCAATATCGGAGTGCATTTCCTGATTATATGCGGGCTGAAGCGTATTTTCCGTTTGTTGTTCGGTATTGTTTTCAATGTATGAAACGGTTTTTTCTTCGGTATCTTCTTCGGTTTTTGTCGGGTGTTGAAGTTTTGCAAGCTGTTTGTTTTTAAGATATTCTTTGATATTTGAACTTTCTTTTGCGGCTTTCTGGGCTGCAAGAAATTCTGCCGCGGTTCTTTGTTGTTTTGCTTTTGCTTTTCTTTTAACCATTATGTACATAACGCCGAGTGCACCCGCAATAACCAAAAGCATAAATGCATTTTGTTTCTGTTTTTGGGCTGCATCATTCGCTGCTTTTTGAGGCACTATGGTTTTATCTTTTACTTTTATTTTTTCAATGGGCACAACCGCCTGTGATTTTATTTCTTTTCCGTCATCTTTAAGTATTTCCGCGGGTGCTGTCTTGCTGAATTCAACATCTATGGGTTTATCAACCACAAGCTGTTTTTCATATTCTTCATATTCTTCATCGCTAACACGTGGTACACCCTTTGATTCTGCCGTTTTGGGCGTAATTTCGCTTTTTTTGTCCGATTGCGGCGCTTGAATTGTTTCTTTTATATCGGCTTGCTTTTGTGCAATAATAACGGGTTTTTCTTCTTTTACCGTTTGGGTTGCGCCTGTTTGAACGGGTTTTGTTACGTTTTCAGGCTTGGTTTCAACAACGGGTTTTTGCTTTTGCACAATTTGTTTTTGTACGGGCGTTGAAGGTTTTTGCGCAACAACAACGGGTTTTTGCGCGGGTGTTTGCCTGATAGTCTCTGTTTTTGGTTTTTGAGCCGGTTTTTGTACGGGCTTTTGCACCTGCTTTTGCACCTGCTTTTGCACCGGTTTTGCCGCAATTACGGGTTTTGTTGCCGCAGGTTTTTTAACCGTCGTTGTTTGTGTTTGTTTAACAGGCTGTTTTACTTCTTTTTTTGCGCTTGTCGTTTCGGTTTTTTTGGTTTGGGATTCTGCAGCCTGCTTTTGATTTACCATATTTTGATATTCTTCAAGAGAATCGGTTCCCGTTTTCGGTTTTGAAGCAATTATTTCTTTATCGTTATCCACGACAACATTGCTTTGAAGATTGGGTCTTTGGGCAACCGTTGTCTTCCTGAAATCGTTTAAGGGGCTCGGGATATTGTTTTCCGCAAGCCTTTGAGAATATCTCTCAAAAACCTGATCAAGTTTTGCGAGTCTGACGGGGTCTAATCTCGGGGAAATTGAAGTATCAAGAGTTTTTAAGGATGTTGTAAGCTCCAGAGGTTTTGAGGTTATAATTGCAACTTTTGTATAGCTGTTATCCAGATCCTGCCCTGCGTAAGGATATGATTTAACCATAACGCTTTTAATCGCATCCAATGGAGTAACGGATGTTATTGAATGACTTGTTTCGGGCAGCAAAAGATAATAAATCGTGTCCGATTTTTTGACGACCTTTACGGGCTCGTTATAAATTTTTTGGGTATAAAGCCCTATATCATAATGATTTTCATCAAGTTTTGTCAACTCTATTTTCAATAAATCATTTTTATATGCACTGTCTTGAGCTTTAATATTGCCCGTATTAAATATAAATACGGCAATAAGAAATAAGACCGTAAAAACTTTCTTCATCCTTAAATAATCCCCAATTATGGATTTCATAGTACAATTATACTATGAATAAACAAAACATGACAAAACTTAATAATGTAACAGATTATAAATGCGGTTATGCAGTTATACTAGCCCGCCCGAATACGGGAAAATCCACCCTGTTAAATTTTATAACGGGACAAAAAATTGCCATTACGACTCCGACTGCCCAGACAACAAGAAAACAGATTAAAGGAATTTATACAAGCGATAACTGCCAGGTAATTTTTATAGATACTCCGGGGATACATAAACCCCTGAATAAACTGGGTGAATATTTGACGCAACAGGCAATCGATGCAATTGAAGATGCCGATGTCGTTATTTTTATGGCGGATGTTTCATCCAAAGCGGGCAAGGGGGATTATTGGATAGTTGAAAATTGTCTTAAAAATATAAATAAACCCGTTATAATTGCGGCAAACAAAGTTGATTTAATCAGGGATGAAATAAAAAAAGAAGAAAATATAATTTCTTATAAAACTCTGTTTGATAAAAATTATCCGGTTATAAAAATTTCGGCAAAAACGGGAAAAAATGTTGAAATTCTTCTTGATGAAATAAAAAAACATATCCCAAAAGGCGTTCCTTTGTATGACGAAGAAACAATAACCGATCAAAATATGAGAATGATAGCTTCGGAAGTCATAAGGGAAAAAATTATTTTAAACACAAAAGATGAAATTCCCCACAGCGTTGCCGTTTTAATCGATGAATATAAAACGGAAGGCAATATGGATAAAATAAAAGCGACGATTTTTGTGTCGCAGGACAGCCAAAAGGGAATTATAATAGGTTCAAAGGGACAGATGTTAAAAAAAATAGGAACGGATTCAAGAATTGAACTTGAAGAAATAATCGAAGGAAAAGTATATTTGGAGCTTTTCGTAAAAGTGAAAAAGAACTGGCAAAAAGATAAAAATGCGCTTAGAATGTTAGGTTATGAAGAATAAAGATATAAAAAAGATTAAAAAAGAAACAAAAGATAATAATATAAAAATAAATATAAAAGGCGCCACAAACCCTATTATAAAAAAGCTGGCCGAGTTTAAGCTTTCAAAAAAGAAAATAACTTTTGAGGATTTACTCTAAACTTATGTTTTATATTAAAAACACAATTTTTCTTCAATTTACGCCGAGGCAAAAAAGTGCGCTTTTAAGCTTTATAAAGTCTTTTGTAAAGAAAAACAAAAATTTAACAAAAGAAGATATCATAGATAAATTTATTGAAGAAGAAAATTATTATTTTGAAATCAATAATCCGCATTTTGAATTTATAATCGATTATTTGTCCGATGAAGATTTTATAAAAGATTTAAGAACATATATCGATTCAATATTTTATGAACTTGAACAAAAAGAAAAAATGCAGTTTTTAATTGATAAAGAAAAAAAATATCAAAAAGAGCAGAGAAAAAAAGCTAACGATTATAAAATGAGCAAACTAAAGCCTACAAAAAAACAGCTTATTTATTACGAAAAAATCGCCCGTGCGCATAATATAAAACCAAAAGATACAAAAGATGCTTCAAGGCTTGATTTAAGAAATTGGATTATGGATATAATAGAGCCCGAAAGAACGGAATGAATGAAAAAAACAGACCTTATTAAAATGCTTATAAATGCGGGAATTGATTCAAACGAGGCAAAAGCCGAAGTTGAATTAATTTTGGAGTTTGTTTTGTCAAAGACAAAAGAAGAACTTTTATTTATAAATGAATTTAACGATGAAAAAATTTTAAATGTAATACAAGAAAGAATTAAAACCAAAAAGCCCGTTCAATATCTCATAGGGTTTGCACCTTTTATGGGCGAAAAATTCATCGTAAACGAAAATGTTTTAATCCCGAGAACCGATACCGAAATTCTCGTTGATGAAACGGTTAAAACCGCACTTGATATAAAAGATGAAACGATAAAAATTTTGGATATCGGAACGGGTTCAGGCATAATTGCCTGTATGTGCGCAAAAAAACTAATCGAAAAAAACAGAAAAGTTGAAATAATAGGAGTTGATATTTCCCTAAATGCACTTAATGTTGCAATAGATAATATGAAAAAATTAAATTTAACAAGGTCTGTAATGTTTAGAAAATCCGATTTATTTTCAAACGTTAAAGAAAAATTTCATATAATAGTTTCAAATCCTCCCTATATTCCGAAAAAAGAGTATGAAACAATTCAAAAGGAAGTCAAATTTGAACCTTATGAAGCACTTTTTGTTGAAGATGAAAAAGGAATTTATTATTACGATTTAATAATAAAAGAAGCAAAAAGCCGCCTTTTTGACGGGGGATACCTTTTGTTTGAAATAATGAAAGGACAGTTTGACTATATAAAAGAACTTTTAGAAAAAGCGGATTTTAAAGATATTAAAGGATTTTTTGATATTCAGGGAATTAAAAGAGTCATAAAAGCTTCAGTTTGATTTTCTTTTTCTTACAAGCTCTATTGCTTCTTTTCCCGTTAAATGTTCAATATCAAATTCAATCATTTTCATTCTTGAAAAATCTTTTTTAATTTCATCTTCAATTCCCTTAATATCATCCGGGGCATATTTTTTGCCTAAAATTTTTATATATTTAAGCATTTCGGCAGTATCTTCAATAATTCTTACTTTTCCGAATGCAATTATACTTCTAAAATGTGTCGTAAATTCTTTGGGCGAAACATCGTCTTTTTCAATTATGCAAAATGAAGCTTTATCATAATTTTTGATTGCATCAAGCTTATGTCCTTCTTTTGCGCAATGAAAATAAATTTTATTCTCATAATAAACAAAACTCAAAGGCACGCCATAAGGATACCCGTTATCCCCGAGAAGCGATAAAACGCCCGATGTTGAGGTTTCAAGAATTTTTAGCGCCTCTTTTTGTTCAAGCAATTGGTTTTTTCTTCTCATTTCTCTAAACATAATTTTCCTCTTATGCTCTCGGATGCGCCGCTTCATAAACGGATTTTAATCTTTGCATTGAAACATGGGTATAAATTTGTGTGTTTGAAATGTTCGCATGACCCAATAATTCCTGTACGACTCTCAAATCCGCTCCGTTTTCAATTAATCTTGTTGCAAAAGAATGTCTGAAAACATGCGGCGTAACGTGTTTATTGAGTTCAATCGAATCTACAACCTGCTTCAGCGCTTTTCTTATGCTTTGGTTTTGAAGCCTGTATCCGTGGTTATTTATAAATAACGGAGAATCGGGCAGTTTATTTGTTTTGCAAATTAAATCGGAAACGTTTTCGATATAGTTTTTCAACAATTCTTTTGTTTTATCGGGAATTAAAACTATTCTTTCTTTTGCGCCCTTGCCGAATACCCTTATTTCGTTTTGTTCAAGGTTTAAATTTTCATAATTCAGACCCGATAATTCAGAAATTCTCATCCCGGAAACCCATAAAAGCTCAAAAATAACACGATTTCTGTATCCTGCGGGGCTTTGAATTTTAACGTTGGTTAAAATTGTCTCAATTTCTTCCGTTGTTAAAAAATCGGGCAGGGTTTTTGGCAATTTTGGTCCTTTTGTTGTGTCCGTCGGGTTAAAATCTATAATTTCCCTGTTATATAAAAATCCGTAAAAAGCTCTTATTGAAGCAATTTTCCTTGCGATAGTGGTTTTTGAATAGTTCATCTGCTGAATAAAATAAAGATATTCGCCGAATTTTTTGGCGTCAATTTCTTTAACATCTTTATCGCTTGCCCATATTAAAAATACCAGCACATCCGCACAATATGCCTTTATTGTGTGTGTTGAAAAATTTTTTTCTATTTTAAGATAAAGCTCAAAATTTTTCAGATAATCTTTTGATTTTTCGTTTACCGCCATAGCTTTTATTATACATTTTTTTGCCAAAATTAATATAAATTAAGTATTTTTAAATTGTAAAAAAAATTATAAGATGATGTAGTAAATCTTCATTTTTAAGGTACCATGGGTTTACTTATTTTAAAAGAATGGAAGAAAATTGGCTAATAACTTTGAAAGTTTAAACAACCTAGAGGACCATGTAAGAAAGTCTTCCGTTGTGCAGGAACGCACGGGGCTTGTTGCTGTGCATATGTACAAACAGTTTTTGGACTTTCAAAAATCAACGCAAAATACCGCAGAAATCTTTATTAAAATGGCGGATATTATGAATCAGGTGGTAGAATCCCTTAAACAATCATTCAGCGTAAGAAATATCCCTTCGGGAAATATATACTGCGAAATAGATTCAACCAAAACCGTTGCAACGATTAATATATTGTGGCATACAATAAGTTTTACTTCCCGCTTCAATATTGCCCCTAAAGCTCTCCCCAGAGACGGTCAGCCCCCTTTGTTTTGCGGAAGAATTTTTGCCGTTAACGGAAATTATGTTAATATAATGCAGGGTATAAGCGATTATGACGGGCAGATTAAGGCGCTGTTGGACAATGAAATTGCATCATTATACGTTCCTGCCGAAAAAAACCAGAGCGTTATTATGACAATAAGGCACAAAGACAATCAGGAATCTTTTTTATCCCACGTTGATGCCCCCAGAGATTTTCTTTTAAAGGTGATTGAAATTGTTTGTGCGGGCGGTCAGTTCCACGAACAAAACCCTAAAACCAACTTTTTCTTTTAATCGTGTTTAACGATTATTCGGTATATTATAAAATCATTTTCCATATCTTTATATACAGGTTTATATGTTATGGTGCAATTTTTACTCTTTTCTGCAATAAAAACACCTGTGCTTATTTTTGATATCCCTTTGTTTATTTTGTTTTTTTCTATTGTTGTACAAAGAGAATCAATGCGGTTTTTATCATCATTAAATACTGTCATATTGTTTTTATATCCTTGAAGAGTATATCTTTCGCCGCCCGATAAATCGTATATTTTTAAATTCTTAAAATAAGGCGCTGTTTCGATTGCACTTTGTAAAAGTTCATCAAGCGCAATTATTTTGTCATTATTTTCCATTAAATTTTCTTTCTTGATAATCCGTGCAATTTTATCGGATTTTGAATCGTATACTATATAATGAGTTTTATTTTTGAAAAATGCGGTTTCAAAAACGCACAACCCGAGAAATATAATAAAAATAACATTTAATATTTTGTCTGTTTTATGGCAAATTTCGATT
>DVJH01000147.1 GCA_018710795.1 Candidatus Galligastranaerophilus gallistercoris
TCTTTATAGGGCATATTTGATGCTAAAATCGGAAGATAATCTTTTATTTTTAAAAGGGCTTCGGTTCCTTTTTTGTTTATAATTCCCACTCTGCCGCCGAGGAAATCTTTTGAAACCGGTTCTATATCATATTTTTTTAATAAACCGTGAAGTTCATCGTTTTCATATACGGTTTCCGTCATTTCGTCCTGATAGTTTTCTCTTGTAATCGTAAATTCTAAAGGTGTATTCTGTAATGTTGCCCATTTGATATCCGCTTTTGCATCAAGCATGGGGTCCGCTTTTTTCAGGGCTTCGGCCTGCAATTTAAGGTATTCGTTAAAATCCTTATTTGTTGAAACATTGCTTGCTAAAATTAATTCATCCGCCATTAGTGAAAAATCGTCTTTAAAATAATCAATATAATCAATTGCAATTAATTCATCATCTTTTCTTTCGACAACACTTCTTTGATTTAAGATTTTTTTAACTTCATCAATTTTATTTTCATTAAGCATTTTAATTAAAATTTTATGAAATTCTTCAATCGTTAAATCTTCGGGGTATAAGCCCTTTTGTGGAAGCTCGATTATATTTTTTGCAAGAGATATTTTGTTGCTTTCCGTATCTATGGCGCAAATTCCTTTTTGGGCATCATATAAAATTTTTGTCAGTTCGGCTTGTTTGTTTCCTTTTTTAATTTCGTCTTCAAGCCAGTTTTTAAAAGGCAGATTTTGTCTGTTATCAAGAATTGTATTTATTTTTTCTAAGATATAAGCGGCTTTTACAAGATGTTTCAGCGCAATTTTATCATTTTCATCCAATTCGAGATATTCTTTTGAATCGGGCGAGAGCATCTTTTTTTCGGTTAAATATTCTTTACTTGTTCTTTTTTCAAGTTCTTCCATATTTAAATTTAATTCAAATTCTGCCATTTTATAATCCTTTATTTTTGAAGCCACTTTTTAAAGAAATTCATACCCGCATTTGAGCTTTTTTCGGGGTGGAATTGAACAGCCGTTATATTTTTATATTGGACGCTTGCCGCATAATCAATGTGGTAGTGTCCGTATGAACTTATTATATCTTTATTTTCGGGTGAAATATAATAAGAATTTACAAAATAAAAATATTCATCATCAAGAAGAGTATTATTTTTTGTTGTTTTGATTTCCGCCCAGCCTATCTGGGGGGTTTTGCCTTTTTTGAATTTCAAAACTTCGCCTTTAAATATTTTGAGCCCTTCAACATTCGGGGCTTCTTCCGATTTTTCAAATAAAACCTGAAGCCCGAGGCAAATACCCAAAAATTCTTTGCCCGATACGGTAAGGTCCTGAACAAATGATATCATATCTTTTGATTTTAATTTATTCATCGCCTGCTCAAAATGCCCTTGTCCCGGGAAAATGATTTTATCCGAGGATTTTATTTTTTCTTTATCGGACGTGATAATATAATTGCAGCCCAAATATTCAAGCATATTTGCTATGCTTTGAATATTTCCCGAATCATAATCTATGATTGCCGTTTTTTGTTTATTAATAATGGAATCCGTCAATTTTCATTCTTTCAATTACGGTATCTAAGCTTTTTTCGTCAGCCGTAACCGATATTCTTACATATCCTTTGCCCAAATCTCCGAATGCAATACCCGGGACAAGCACAATGCCTGATTTTTCGAGAATATCGTCTGCGAATTTTTTAGAGTCGCCATTGTATCTTTCGGGGATTTTTACCCAGAGATAAAAAGCGGCTTTCGGCATTTTGACATTGTAGCCCAATTCATTAAGCCCGTTTACGAATTTTTGAATTTTATGTTTAAATTTAGCGTTTGCTTCTTTTATATATTCATCGCCTTCAATTGAATCGAGGAGCTTTGCACCCGTTAATTGAAGCGCCTTAAATATGCCCGTATCAATTGAAGATTTTAATTTGCCGAACATTGAAACAATAGTCGAATTGCCGCAAACAAACCCTAATCTCCAGCCTGTCATGGCGTATGGTTTTGAAAAGCTGTGAAATTCCACCGCTATATCTTTAGCGTTTTTGCATTCAAGAATGCTGTGGGGTTTATCTTTTTCATCAAAATAAATTTCACAGTATGCATTATCCGAAATAAGGATAATGTTATGTTTAATACAAAAATCTACGCAATGCTGCATATATTCAAATGTGCAGGTGGCGCCGAGCGGGTTATTCGGGTAATTTATAATGAGCGCCTTGATTTTATCGGGATTATACCCTTTTTTAATTAAATTTTCATATTCTTCATCTAAATTCGGCTGATAATCGTTTTCTTCCGTGAGGCTTATTCCGTAGCATAAACCCCCCGATACTTTTACCATCTCTTTATATGAAGCATACCCCGGGTTCGGGCATAAAATAATATCTTTTTCTTTTTCAATTGTTGTCGGATTGCACAAACCCCTTATTAAGTTTGCAATACCTTCTTTTGAACCGATAAGAGAAAAGATTTCGTCTTTAGGGGATACGTCAACGTTAAATCTTTTTTTCATTCTTCTTGAAACGGCTTCAAGGAAATATTTTTCGCCTTTGGGGGTTGAATATGTATGAATTGAAGGGTCATCAAGAACACTTTTTAATGTATCAATCGCAAATTCAGGCACCATATCAACCGGTGCGCCCATTGACATTGCAATGGGTTTTCTGTCTTTTTTTATCAGTTCATCCGTTAATTCCAGTTGTCTTTGCTTAATTTGAAACATAATATACGTTTCAAGATTTTGAATGTAATCATTAAATTTTGCTTTTAATTTTAAATCTTCTGCCATTTTATTATTCCTTATGTTAAAAATCGTATTCGGGTATGCTGAATTGTCTTTTATCCGCATCTTTCAGCGCATATTTTAAATAAATTTCATAGGAGGTTTCTTTTGAATTGTTAACGAATTCTTTTGATAAATATTTTAAATATGTTTCGTTTAAATCGCCCGAATAATTACCGAGAGTTTTTGAATAAGAAGCAAGAACTTCTTTATTCGAGCCGCCTGCGTATGCTTTTGTTTTGGCATCGGTGCCCGAGGGTCTTATTTCGATAAATTTATCTTTAAAATCAAGATAAGTTCCGTCGCCTACGAATTTAACCGCCAAAAGGTTTGAAAAATCAAGCTCTTTAAATGTTGAAGATAAAATTTCTTTAACGTTTTCAAGAGTTAATTTATTTTCAAAAAGCCCGATTGCAAGCGCAAGATAGAAAACATCGTTTTTGGTTCTTTTTGCTTCGCCTTCCAGTTTTGTCTTTTTTAATTTGTCGATATCGGGTTCCGATTCGTTATAGTAAGCTATATCATCTCTGACATCAAATTTTGCGATTATATTATTGTTTTTATAAACGTTTTCAAGATGTTTATATAAAGGAATGTCAATTGATGAGATTAACCCGGATGCTGCAATAATCGCTTCGGTTGCGCTTTTTTCACGCATGGACAAAGCTTTTCTTTTTGCGTTTGATTCTATAATTTCATTTGAACCGATAATCATTCCGCCCGATTCTTCCCCGCCGAATATCATTCTCGGGGATGAACCAAGATGAATTTCATTGTTGAAAATATCGCTGACGGTTATATCTTTTATGCCTTTTTCAATTTGGTATTCTACTTTTTTAACAACGTTTGCTATTTCTTTAAAGCCGACGGGGGTGTTTATAACTTCAACATTGTTATTTTTTGCCCACTCATCCCAGCTTTTTGAGCTTGCGGTTGTTTTAACCATAAAGCGTTTATGGTTATCAAAAACGCCTGCCTTTTTAAGTTCGTCTTTAACGAAATCCATAATCATTAAAAATGCCTGATTTGCGGAGAAAATGCATAAAATTCTGTTATCATCCAATTTCGCATAATCAACGCCCGCTTTTTTAACTTCGTCTTCATTTTTAATGTCTTCGATTTGAACAACGGAGAGTCTGTCATGATCGGGGTCGGTAATTAAAGAAACCGTACCTACGGGATAATCTTTTAATTTTTCTTCATAGTGAAGAGAATTTATAACGGGAAAATAAGTTTCATTTTTATCATTTTTCCCCGTTACCGTTATATCCAATGACCAATCATAGAATGAACCGTTTTTAATATCTTTTCCTATTGAATGGAAAAACGGATCTTCTTCAATATTCAGCCAGGTATAAGTTTTTTCAATGTTTAATTCGGCTAAAATTTTGCTTAATGTGCGATAAGCCGCACCCCCGACGGAATCAATCACGATTTTTTTATCGAAGTTTCTTATTTTATTTAAAATATTTTCGGTTGCAACGGTTGATTTTAAATATTCAACGTATAAATCAATTCCGTTATTGATTTTTTTCATATATTCTTCATCAATCAGGGAATCGTTGCTTGATGAAAATTTAATTGAATAAAAACCTTTTTTATCAACTTCATCTAAAATTTCTTCCATTTTATTAACAAATTCCATGCTCTCATCCGGTAAGAATTGAGAACCCTGATTGTTTAAATCTTTTGTTGCGTTTTTAACCGAAATCCCGTGGGAGCTTGTAATATATTCCGCACCCACCAAATCCAATTTAAAAGCCAAAAACGAAGCAAGCCAGATGGGAATGGTTTCTCTGTTTTCGGGGGCAAGGGTTTTAATTCCCTGTGCGGCTTGAATTCTTGCGATTAAATCAAGATAAATTTTTGAATTGTATCTGACTTCCGAGCCGACCAGTTTAACGAGTTTTTTATCTTTGTATTTTTCTTTTAAAACAAGCGCTTTAGCCAAAGTTGCAAGGGTTATTCCTATTGTATTAATCGGAAATCTTGTATCGTGAGGGTATAAGATATTCTGGGGCCCCCTTATTCCTGCGGTTGAGACGAGCGCTTCTTTTTTATAATTTTGAAACCAGCTTTTTAAATTTAATTTTTCAACAAGTTCTTTTGTAAGCTTAAATTCTATTTCGTCTTTATTTTTGTAATCAAATACTTTATCTTTTTTAATTTCATCGGGAGTATTTTTTTCAACTCCGTCTTTTAATAATTGTTCCAAATCGTTCACGTGATAATAACTCCATTATATCTTACGGCGATTATACCACAAACCTGAAAGGGGGTATATATAAAGCAAAAATGTATTTTATTTCTTTTTATGTTAAACTTGAATGCGGTAGCAGTAATTTTTTGGAGTTTTTGTATGTGCAAACCCAAACTTGCAATTGTTATCCCCTGTTATAACGAAGAGGAATCTTTGCCTTTGTGTTTAAAGGCAATATGGGCATGCATTGATTCTTTAACGGAAATGAGAGAAATTTCAAAAGACAGTTTTATTTTTTTAATTGACGACGGTTCAACTGATAGGACCTGGGAGATTATTGAAGAAGCGCATAAATTATCAAACGGCAGAGTTAAAGCAATTAAATTTACAAGAAATTTCGGAAACCAGAACGCTATTTTTGCAGGGCTTAAAGCGATGAAAAATTTCAATGTTGATGCCGCAATTACCATTGATGCCGATCTGCAGCAAGACGAGACCAAAATTGCCGAATTTATCAAAAAATATAAAGAAGGATACGATATTGTTGCGGGAGTGCGCAAAAACAGCGACGAGTATAGTTTTTTTAAGAAATTTACATCGGAACTTTTTTATAAATTTATTAACTGGCTCGGCGTTAAAATTAAGCCCAATCATTCCGAATTCAGGCTGATAAGCGCAAGAGTTCTGGATATGATAGATATGTACAGGGAAAATAATCTGTTTTTAAGAGGTTTGTTTTATGAACTCGGTCTGAAAACGGCATACGTTGATTATATGATTAAAGAAAGGGAATTCGGCAAATCGAAATTTTCTTTTTCAAAATTAATTAAACTGGCATCAACCGGCATTGTTTCATACAGCACAAAACCGTTAAGAATAATCTTTTTTCTGGGGCTTTTTGTTGCCATTATAAGCTTTTTAATGTGGGTTATTACGATATTTGTTGAAGTGATTTTAAATCACGATATAAGGGCAATTGAACCTTTTGAAATTTGGGAATCTTTTATATCGGGCGTTCAAATTTTATCCATAGGTATAATCGGCGAATATATCGGACAGATTTTAATTGAAGTTAAAGACAGACCCAGATTTTTAATAGATAAAGAACTTTTTTAATTATTTTTTAGGGATATACGTGCGTTTTACCCTTAGTTCGGTAACGAATTTTGAACCGTCTTCATTGTATTCATATGTTTTTGACATATTGTTCTGAAATGTATTTCCGAAAGGTTTTTTGGAAAGTTTGGTTGAACGCTGTATCAATCCGTCAGTATATTCAAGCGTAATATCCGCATTTTTTCCTTTTACAAAGATGTTTCCCGTATAATTTGAACCGTTATTTAATTTTGCAACTCCTTTATCAAAAAACCCCTGTTTTTTAAATTTTGATAAAGATAAAGTATCATCGGGAAGTTTATTTTTTTTAACGATTGCAATTCCTGCGGCAGCAGCGGCTGCCGTGCAGGCAAGAGCGAGCGCAAGTTTTTTTGAATCAAAAGATTTTTTATCGTTTGATTGTACGCTTTTTGTATTTTCAGCTTTTTTTGAAGAAGAAAAAGCAATATTATTATTTATGTTTGCAACCTTAATCATATTTATTTAATGTTTGTGAAAAAAAATTTTTGCTTTTCATCATTATATAATAAAAATTTGTGATAGCATAGGTGTATGGTTGAATTTGAACTCGTTAAAAACGAAGATATAACGGCGCTTGCAGATTTGGCAAGTCAAATCTGGCATGAATACTGGCCGAAGCTTTTAGTAAAAGAACAAATTGATTATATGGTTCAAAAATTTCAATCAAAAGAAGCAATCACGAAACAGATTAAATCGGAAAATTATAATTATTATTTTATAAAGTGTGAAAATGAAACGGCAGGATATTTCGGCATTTCTTTTAAAAAAGATTACTTATTTTTATCAAAGCTCTATATTAAAAAAGAATTCAGGCATAAAGGCATAGGGAAACTCGCTTTTATGAAAATTGCCGGCATTGCAAAAGAAAACGGATATAAAACAATAAGGCTTACGGTTAATAAGCATAATAAAAATACGATTGACGCATATTTGAAATACGGATTTAAGGTTGCATATGAAGATGTAACCGATATAGGTTCGGGGTTTGTTATGGATGATTATATAATGGATTATGCGCTCTGACGTGAAGAGAAATTGCCTTCAATTTGCTGCATGTTGTTTTTAATTTTCGTGATGTCATAAATATCCGCACAAACTCTTTGACCGTTTGAATCGTATCTTATATCCTGTCCGTATTGCATCGGATTTCCGAAATTATCGTATAAAACATATTCTTCGATATCTTTATATTTGCCGTTTTGTTGTACGTTTCTTTCCGTGCGAACAAGTCCGCCGCCGTCATATATATATCTTTTTGATATGGTGCGGTTATGCCTTTGGTTGTATTCGATTATTTTGCCGTTGGCATCAAAGACCGCTTCACATGATAATATTTCGGGATTTCCCCCTGCGGTTGTCGTGCTTGAATATGAGCCGAGTTTTCCGTTAATTATTTTCAGTGTTGTCCCCGTTGAGGTTTCGGGATTGTTGCCGGATATCGTTATTGAACCTTTGCCGTCTGTGGTATATTGCAGTCTGCATTCCCCGAATGAGGATTCAAAACAATCTTGCCCGTATTTTATATTACGCACTCTTCCGTTTTTAAAGAGCGCTTCTTTTTCTATTCGGGATGTTCTTCCCGTTTTGCTTACCGATACGCCCAAAAGGTGTTTTTCCGTTTTGCCGTTGATATCAAAAGAGAGCATTTCTTCAATGGCGCCCGAGCCGTCTTCATATATGACCTCGCCTTTTTTGTATAATCTCGGGATTTTTTTTCTTACCAAAAGTTCGATTTTTTCTCTGTCGTCAAGAATATCTATATCAAGGGTTTCTATGTTTTTTATCGCGCTTGTTCTTATGATTTTTCCGTCGTCTGAATATTCGTATATGCCGCTCAATTTACCAGTTTCGTCTTTTAAAAATTCAATTAAGGGTCCTTTTGAGGTTTTTATGTCTGCGTAATCGGTTTTTTTACCTTTTTTTATTATGTCTAAAATTTCATCGGTTATTTCTTTTGCTTTTTTGGCGGTTTGTTTTGCAGATTCACTCGTGCTTTTAAATGCGGCATTTATTTGTTCAACGGCATAAGCTCTTTTTGCTTCCATTTCCCTTATTACTCTTTCCGCACAATCTTTTGAATCGTAAGCATTAACCATAAAGCTTTTGGGTTTATCCATGGAAAGAGCAATATGATGCTCGGGAAGGCGTTTTTTCATCATTATTCCGCCGATTACAAGCGCCCCCAGACATAAAGCGCCGATTGTTCCGAGGACTTTATCGGAATCATTATTTGAATTATCGTTCTTTTCGTTTTCGGATTTGCCGTTTTGCAGTAAATTTGGCATCCTTGTGTCAAATCTGCCCTGAAATACGGCAGGTATATTATATTCCATATTTTTTATTTCATACTTCAAAAGAGGGGATACAGGCGTATAAATCATATAAAAAAAATTTTTTGCTATTTTTTGAAATTTTTCTTAATAAAAATACATCTTGACTTATATCGGGTTCATTTGTTTAATTTATGTCATGATGATTGAAAATTATGCAAAGTATTTAGAATTTATAACAAATAAAATAAACGGTTTTTTTGAAAAACAAAAACCTTATATTTTTTGCAGGAAAGGGTGTTCCCTGTGCTGCGAAAAAGGCGAGTATCCATGGTCTGAAATTGAATATAAATATATTATGGAAGGTTTTTTAAAATTATCTTTGGAACTTCAAAACAAAA
>DVJH01000148.1 GCA_018710795.1 Candidatus Galligastranaerophilus gallistercoris
AATGCAATAAAGATATAATTCCCGTTTATATAAACTGTTCAAGAAAATTTCTTGCAAAAGGACAAAAAGTATACGATGCGGGGCAGGATATAATTGATTTTGACATAACAATAAATGAAACAATCAAAATTGAAGAAATTAACGGTCTTAATTTAACCGAAATTCAAAAAAGAAACCGTATTAACGAAATAATCAAAAAAAGAATTGCCAAATCATAAAAATTGACTTTAAAACAGGGTTAAGATATAAAATAAGTAAGAGGAATCAAGAAAAGTAAGGGAAGTATAAAAGTGGCGGATAGTGCACTGGAGAGCGAATTAAAGCAGCTTGTGATAAACACTTTGGAGCTTGAAGATATTACGGCCGATGACATTAAAACCGACGAAGCTCTGTTTGATGACGGGCTCGGGCTTGATTCCATCGATGCTCTTGAGCTCGGAATGGCGGTTAAAAAGAAATATAATCTTCAGTTAAGCTCCGATAAAGAAGAAAACAAAAAATATTTTTATTCGATTAAAACACTGGCGGAATTTATTGAAAGTAAAAGGTAAAAAGCAAGATGACGCAAAAGTATACTAAAGAACAAATAGCGGAAGCACTTTCGGATATTTTATCCGATGATTTTGAAATAGAAAAATCAAAAATCCTGCCAAGTGCAAATTTATTTGAAGATTTGGAATTTGACAGCATCGATGCGGTTGATTTGGCCGTAAGGCTGCAGGATTTTACGAAACAAAAAATATCCCCCGACAATTTTAAACAGATTAAAACGGTGCAGGATGTTGTTGATGCAGTGTATGAACTGATAGAAAACAATGCGTAGTTTTTTTAAAAAATACGGTTTTTTATTTTCAATTTCTTTTACCTTTTTTATAATCGGGCTTTTTTATGTAACGGGTTTGAATGCTCTTAAAATTTATCCCGTTATTGTTAATTTTTTATTTTTTCTGATCTTTTTTGCCTCTCTTTTTGCTCAAAAAACGGTTATACAAAAAATTGCCGAATTGCAGGAAGGAATTTTAAATAACAGCGTTAAAATTTACACCCGAAACCTTACTTATTTGTGGTGCATTTTTCTTTTTATACAGTTTTTAATATCAATACTCACATTATTTCTGGACGATAAAATCTGGATGATATATAACGGGTTTGTTTCTTATATTTTGCTTGGAAGCTTTTTTGCGATAGAATATATGGTCAGAATTATTCTAAAAAGAAAAAAGATTTTATAGATGAATTTTTTTGAAATTTTTAACGACGAAAACTTTGAAAACATTCCTCAAATAAAAACGGAAAACGGGGTTTATTCGCTTTTTGAGATAAAAGAATTTGTTTATCCGGTATATAAGGAACTTGTTTTAAACCCCATAGATAAAGTTTTAATTCAAACGGAGAATAATTTTGATTTTTTAATATATTTAACAGCATCAATTTTTGCAAAAAAAGAGATTTATATTCTTTTTGAAAAGCTTTCTTATATGGTATCAAAGCTTGATATTATCAAACTTTTTAAACCCGTTTCAAAACGGGAGAGGGGCAGAATAGATACCGAGATTGATTTGGATAAGATATTTTTAAACCTCTATACTTCAGGCTCCACCGGAACTCCCAAAAAAATTCAAAAAAGTGTTAAAAACGTTTTAATTGAAGCAGGCGATATGTTTAATGAATGCATTGAACCTTCGGCGGATAAAAAAGAAACAATATCTTCCACCACCGTTTTTTATCATATGTTCGGGCTTACAAGTCATATTTTTATTTATTTTTCGAACCCCGATAAATTAATTTTAAATACAAAAAGAATTGATTACCCCGAAGATATTGAAGATGAAATTTTGGTTTCAAGCCCCTCTTTTCTTGAAAAAATAAAAAAATATTCTCCCGTTTTGAAAAAAAACCCGAAGGTTATTTTATCCGCCGGCGATAAATTAAACGGGGATGTTTTTTCTTATCTTAAGGATTTAGGGATTAAAGTATTTGATATATACGGCTGCAGCGAGTTCGGGGTAATCGGATATAAAACGGACTTTGAACAAAAGTATATGCACACCTTTAAGTCGGTTGAACTTATACAAAATAACGGCAAAATTATCATAAACTCTCCTTATTTTATAAATCAAAAAGATATTTTATCGGACAATGCCGAAATTCAGGATTCAAAACATTTTCTTATAAAAGAGCGGACGGACAGGATTTTAAAAATTCAGGAAAAAAGAGTCAGCCCTCTTGAAATTGAAAATATACTTTATTCAACCGGATTTGTTAAAGATGTGTACTGCTTTAAATATGAAAATAAGCTTGCTTCGGCGGTTGTTTTAAATGATAAGGGAATTGACGGCTGTTTAAATGAAGGCAAAATGTATTTTATAAAAATGCTCAAAGCCGAGATAAGCAAAAAATCCGATATAATACCTCAAAAGTGGCGGTTTTTATATGAAATTTTTAAAACAAACACCGGAAAAACCGATAAAGCAAAAATCGAAAAAATTTTCGGTTTGAATTTAACAATGCCTTTTATTAAAGAAATTAAAAAAGATAACCAAAGTATGATAATTAAAATGATATTCCCCCGTTTTTCAAACTTTTTTAAGGGGCATTTTGACGGTTTTGCAATTTTACCGGGCGTTGTTCAAC